>JAKSJT010000269.1 GCA_024402125.1 Bacteroidales bacterium | reverse complement strand
CGTCAGAGCATGCACAACCACAGTAAGCATCCTTTCCTGAACCTGTCTTGACTGAAATCATCTCACTTCTGGAGATATTTTCTCTTTCCAGAGAACTAAAATCAATCTTCTTCATAATTCTTTACTGAATGCTTACTCTGAAACGACGGGTATTGTTGGTATTGTTAAAATAATTTACACTGTCTTTGATAAAAGGCATATTCAGCAGGGGCTCTCCTCCATAGAAACTTATATACGTAAGGTGTTCCACAATTCCTTCTTTTGACCATAGATCAGACAGATAGTCAAACAATGGACGGACTTTATCCAAAGTCATATACATGTCTTTCTTTGGATTATTATTGACATACAAGTCCCTATATGCACAATACTCGCAAGCAAGATTACACGCATTTGTCACCTCTAGGGTGAGTTGGTTCAAGTAAGAAATATTTCTAATTACTTCTTCTGCAGTGATTCTCCTATCATTTATCATATCTCACCAAGTTCTACCAATTTTGCAATATCGATTTCAAAGGTTCAAGGAACGCCATGATAAGCATCCGTTCCTCTGTTATTATTTCAGTTGTACCATCCATACCCTGAATAAAAGGCAGACCCTTTCCATAAGTTGTCACAAGTCCTTCCTGGAACTGTATTTCCAACGTGTAACTGATGCTGCCATCGTGTAGCCTTTCCGGAACCGGAGACACATCTGTGACGAATCCTCTAAGGATCCCGTATTCCATATATGGGAATCCGTTCAATCAGGTTCTTCACCAGGTGGTAATACTTTCCACGCCTCTCAGTAGTTCCTCATGCGTTCCGCTCTCAACTATCCTTCTCTCAGAGAGGACCACGATGTTGTCGGCATTCCTCTCCGTGCTCAGCCTGTGGGCTACAATGACCACCATCTTCCCTCCGAACATCTCCTCCATGTTGTCCATTCTTGCCTTCTCGTTGTCGGCGTTCAGGGAGTCGGCCACCTGGTCAAAGGTAGAAGGCTACACTGAATATCAATCACTTACGAAATTATCATGTATTTAACACAAACAAATATGTTCTTCTAAGGCCGTCTGGTGAGAAGTTTGCCTATATGGTCATCAAAGTCGGCTATTATACGTCATTGACCACAAATGTCCACACCACCAAAGTATTGTTTTCCAATCAAATTACCATCAAAGACAAAGAACCAAATATTCGAAGACTATTTCAGATTGAATCTTATCCTGAATAACAGTTCAGATGGACGAATGTTCACGATGGACTGTACTGTCTCTGCACTAGTCACCAAGTGCTGAGTATAAACTCCTGAAGAAAACATATTGGTCCAATCAATCATATATTCCACACTTTTTGTTTTGTATTGAAAGGCCAAATCACAAAACATAGAAGATGTTTTCCCCAACACATCATGCGTGCTCGAATAATGGCTAACTTTAGCCGACATGAAACAACTCTTAGATATCAGACAAGACAATTTCCCGTTCTGTGTAACATTGAGCATATTGCTAGTACTAGTTGTACCAACGATATTATTTAGGTTTGAAAGAGATATGTCATAATCATAAACAATCTTTCTTCCAATCATACCATTAACTCTTGATTGAAGAGTTATCCTCTGTGTATCATACTTCGAGAGTTGCCCCTGATTCAGGACCTCTCCCATTCTTTCATTATACTGGAGAGAAGTACTGACATCTGCTCCAATACGTTTCAAGCTGAAACCAATTTTTCCATTACCGGTATAATCATAAGTTGAATTCTGATAGTCAATTGTAGTTAGTCTTGCAAAAACGCCGTCATAATAGACACTGCTTATCATATCTTTCCTGGAAACACTTCCATAGCAAGAAACTGATCCAAACAACGAACCGTAAGCATCTTTGAAAGCACAATTGACATACGAATAGAGACGATTTGTCTTACCCGAAATATTATTATACCGGATGAAGTCCCTATATGAGCGTATAATGTAACCTCCCATGGCATCACTGGCTGACCCATGTGTTTGGCTATAATTTGAGTTAAAGTTGACGGTCCAACTGTAATTCAGTTTATAGGATGCGGAAAGATTTGGATAGAATTCCGGATAGAATCTTCTGCTCTGAGCATGGAGACCGGACACATCAACATAGGTAAAATGAATAGGCGAATTGAATATGACCTTGAGTTTGTCCCCCATATATGTCAAAGAACCGGATCCGGATAAACCGTACTCGCTCCTTGACAAATCATTCACAAGCGAATCTGCCGTAAATCGTTCACCATTTGAAGATATGCCTGATTCAATGCCTGTGGCATCAATAAATGCACCCACTTTATAACCAACCTCTACTCTGCTTGCAAGTCCGACACTACGGCTGATGCTAACATCACTTTTAATATTCCTGAAATCCAAAGATTGTTCCAATCCGACCTCGTTGAAACCGAAAGAAGGCAGGCTGTCAGGCAGTTTTAAGACATTGCTTTGCGATATGACACTTGCATTACCGACTAAGTCAAAACGTTTAGTTCCTACCTTCCAAATACTCCGAAGGTTATCTTCCAACGACAGCTCTGATACATGAAGGCATTGAGCATAGCTCCCGTCGTCAGAAGTGGAAAACTGATCCGAGTCGGTTGTTTTGGTATAGAACTGTGCTCTATTGTTGACATACCTGTCATCTGTATTTTTTTCATACGTGATAATGCCATTTACCTGCCATTCTTTATTCTCGACACCATTGGCTTCGTCGAAATGAAGTGGATCCAAGCCATCACCAAGGAACAAATCTCTAGTTCGTCTTGAGTAAGACTCATGTTTGTCCTTAAGATAATTTATATTCGTCGTGACACTTCCACCGTTAGAGAGCGTATGCAAGTCATTGACGGATGCAAGATACGAGTCGTTGAATAGGCTTCTTTGCCTTCCAATAGACGGAGCGGATGCCGTCAACATAGGGAAGAATGACGGACTAGGCGATGTCGGTTCGTTATAGAAGGAGAGTACCTCGTCTGCAATATTCCTGCCCGTATTATCCTGCTTCAGAAGGAGCAGGTTCTGCTGCTTCCTGGTAAACCGCATTCCCGTAATGTCGTTGCTGAACAAAGGGAAAGCCACTCCCGCTCCTATCTGCCCGGTCAGAAAGAATGCGCCAAGTGCAGACTTCTTTAACTTAAGATTGATTGCAGCTGCGTCAGGGCTGCTCACTCCCTTAAGAACTTTAATAGGCTGATGATTCTCAAGAACCTGAACTTCTGCAATTTTTCTCGCGTCAATGTTGTTTGTGGCAAGTCCATATCTTCCCTGGAGCAAATCCATACCCTCTATATAGAACTTGCTGATCTCTTTGCCTTGATAGATTATCTGTCCAGAACTTGATACCGTAATGCCTGGAAGCCTGCTGATAACCTCACCAATATTATGGTCTGTCTGTCTCCTATAGCTGTCAACATCATAGCTCAAGGTATCTCCTCTATGCGTTATTTTAGAAACAGAGATCCTGGCTTCTTTCAGGTCCATGGACTCTATTTCAACCTCTATTGTCAAAGGCCCGCTCGATTTGGAATATTGAATTTGAATATTCTTTATGGAGATTCCTCTGACATCCAACCTGACCGTAGACGGGAACTGGTCTTTACCCTTGATGGAGAACCAGCCCTCACCATCAGATGTCCCATAACCAAGAAGTTTGGTGCCATCTGAGGTGGAGACTGTTATAATGGCGCCCACCTGAGGTTCTTTGCTTATGTGTTCAACTACTCTTCCTTCTATGACATCTTGAGCAGAGATCATCACACTGTTCAGGACAATTGCCAATATCAGAGTTAAAAGTTTGTTAATCATCAATTTCTAGCTTAATGGGGGTATACGCTGCACCTCCCCTGTATGCCGTAAAAATCCCCTTGTTAAAGAAACCACCTATCAGATTTTTGGCTTTGTTTTGCTGGAACTTGTACATCTGATCCCGGTTCTTGCATTTTTCAAATGACGAAATATCCGGAGCCGAGACACTCGCGCCTTTAAGGCCAGCCAAGTCTATACATTCAAAACTAATGGTCTGCTCTGAATCAACGACCTTCAGTATCAGTCCTGGCAGTCCATACAACTTCCATGGCCCGTCATCCACAGGGAGGTCAAAAGAAAACCACGCCTCATAGACTCTACCACGGAATAAAGTTGTGGCCTTGTTGCATAAATACCCCTGTATCTGACAAGTGTCGTCTAAAATTGACCATTCCTGTGGCGCAATATTCTCCGACAAAGCCAATTTCATTCTGCTGTCGCCATCGGTAGTGATTATTGAAGCTTTAGAACGGTCTTTATAAATGACAGCAGAAATGCAATCGTTAAGAATGACTCTCTCGTTTGACGGATTATTCAACAAAAGGAGACGCTCATATTCTCCGTCCTTATTATTACTGACTTTCATGGTATCGATCCTATGAGTAAAGGATTTCTCTTCCTCTAGTTTTCTTTCCACGCTCTGATCGAAGAACAAGGACTCGGCACCCATGATATCTAGAGTTAAAGTGTCAATTCGTTCTTTATCTGCCGTTATCTTTTGAGAGTACAAATACTTCACACGAAGTCCCGTTTCTTCATTGGTCATAGACATTACTTGAAATGAAGGAAACAACGTAGTTAGAGACAGAATAGCGATTGAACAAATCTTGGTGATGGATATCATAAACAATCTTAATGTCTTCAGTTTTAATAGC
>JAKSJT010000268.1 GCA_024402125.1 Bacteroidales bacterium | reverse complement strand
CGTTCCTGGTATGGTCGCAAGAGACAAAGGACATATCATCAATATCGGATCCGTTGCCGGTGATGCTGCTTACGCAGGAGGAAATGTCTACTGCGCAACCAAGGCAGCTGTAAAGGCAATTTCAGATGGTCTCAGAATTGATGTGGCTGACACTGCGATCAGAGTAACAAACCTTAAACCAGGTCTTGTCGAAACAAACTTCAGTGTCATCCGCTTTGATGGCGACAAAGAAAGAGCAGACAACGTCTACAAGGGAATCAAGCCTCTGACTGGTGATGATATCGCTGATGTTGCATTCTATGCTGCATCCGCTCCTGAGCATGTTCAGATCGCAGAGGTTCTTATCCTAGCCACACATCAGGCTAGCGGCAGCGTTGTCGTTAGAAAATAACGCTACCACTGAATGACTATAGAATCTCATCCATTAGAACCATTTCTACCGAAGAACGGACAAGTTCTGTTCCTAGGCAGTTTTCCTCCACCTAAGGCAAGGTGGAGTATGGAGTTTTTCTATCCAAACTGGATAAATGACTTCTGGAGAATAATGGGTGTGATCTTCTTCAATGATAAGAAGCACTTCGAAACTGAAGGAGAAAAGCGTTTCAACAAAGAGAAGATAGCTCTGTTTTGTCAGGATAAAGGCTTTGGATTTTATGACACAGCCGTTAAGGTATGTCGCCATAAAGATAATGCCAGTGACAACTTCCTGGAGATTTTGGAACCGACAAATATCAAGGACCTTCTAGATAAGATGCCGTCGTGCCATACGATAGTCACAACCGGAGGAAAAGCCAGTGAGGAGTTCGCATCAATTGTAGGATCGGACATCGTTCCTCAAATCGGAGAATCTCTTACTGTCTGTATCGATAGTAAATCTATCCTATGGTTTAGGGTTCCTTCAAGCTCCAGAGCATATCCTATGTCTATCGATAAAAAAGCTGAGATTTATCGTTCTCTATTTCAGAAAGTGAGCCTTCTGTAGAAAAGCTTGACAATACACTATCAATAGAAGACAGAGAGGAGGATGACATTCACTTGTCACCCTCCTCTCATTTATGTCAATATAGACTATTTTACTATTCCTATGATATCTGTCAGTTTCTCGATATGAAGTCTATCCATCTCTGCTGGAAGAGCTTCAATAATCTCCTTGCAAGCATATGGATTTCTGAGGCTTTCTGCACCAACCTGAACCGCTGAAGCACCAGCCATCATCATCTCAATCACATCTGAAGCAGATGATACTCCACCACAACCCATAACTGGAATATGGCAAGCATTAGCCACCTGATAAACCATTCTGACAGCAACAGGGAATACTGCTTGTCCTGAGAATCCTCCCATCTTGTTAGCAATGACAGGCTTTCTTCTCATAGTATCGATTCTCATTCCAAGCAGAGTATTGATAAGAGTGATACCATCCGCACCTGCTTCCTCACAAGCCTTTGCTATAGATACTATATCTGTCACATTTGGACTAAGCTTAATGAAAACAGGCTTTGTTGTCACAGCTTTCACTGCCCTTGTCACCTCCGCAGCAGCTTCTGCTGATGTACCAAATGCCATACCTCCATTGTGAACGTTTGGACAAGAGACATTAACTTCAATGATAGCTACCTGATCTTCCTTGTCGATCTTCTCGCAGCATTCAGCATACTCGTCAATTGCAAAACCGCTAATGTTAGCAATGATTGGCTTGTGGAAGCACTTTCTAAGAAGAGGGAGCTCATGAGAAATGACCTTGTCTATTCCTGGGTTCTGAAGACCCACAGAATTGATAAGACCACTCTGGCACTCAGCGATTCTAGGAGTAGGATTTCCAAGTCTAGCCTCTCTAGTTGTTCCCTTAATGGAAATGGATCCGAGTATATCGATATCATATACTTCCGCCATCTCATAACCGAATCCGAATGTACCACTTGCAGGAATAACCGGATTGTCGAGTTCAACTCCACATAGTGAAGTTGCAAGTCTGTTGATATCGTTTACCATGATAGTTCTGTTTTATTGAATACCGGACCTTCTTTACAAATTCTCTTACCGCCTGTTTCAGTCTTGCAGGTACAACCCATACAGATACCGAAGCCACAGCCCATTCTCTCCTCAAGGCTCACTTCGCCTGGAATTTCGCAGGAGTTAACAAGAGCTCTTAACATAGGCATTGGACCACATGCATAGAACCAGTCTGCATCAACGCCTTCCATGGCATTGGTCACAAAACCCTTTACGCCTGCTGATCCATCCTCAGTTGCGATAAGAAGCTTCACTCCAGGAAGAGACTCAAACTCCTCTTTGTAGAATATCTCATCCGCTCTCTTATATCCGCAGATTACAGTGATGTCAAGGCCCTTTGCCGAAAGTTCCTTTGCCAGTTCGTAAAGAGGAGCAACACCAATACCACCTCCGACAAGAAGCGGTTTCTTGCAATCCTTCTCTACTGTAAAGCCATTTCCTAAAGGAGCAAGGACATCAAGGACTTCTCCACCTGACATTTCTGCCATCTGCTGAGTTCCCTTTCCTACAACTCTATATGAAAGAGTCAAAGTTCCGTCTTCTTCCCAGTTGCACACTGAGATTGGTCTTCTAAGGAATAAGCCATCCAGCATAATATTTACAAACTGACCAGCTTTGCACACTGCTGTACATCCAGAGAGTTTCATCTCCATGATGCCGTTTGCTATAGGTTTATTACTGATGACTGTAAGTTTTAGTCTATCCATGAAAAATATGATTTGTTTTTGTGGAGCAAAAGTATCCACAAATTAATAATAAGACAAAAGAAATAGAAGATATCTTCTTCTACATATCCTCCGGAATCTTTATCAGATACTTCTTATGTGATGCATTGTTGAGTTTAGCCTCCCTAAGCCAAAGGTTAGCTCTTTTGAGCTGGGCATAGCTGACTCCATGCTTTTCAGCAAATGAAACAAGATCAGAGATTTCAGTTGTGACAGTCACAACTTCCTTAATCTGAATATACTTGTACTTATCCTCTGCCGATATATTGAATCCGAAGCTCATCGGATTCTCAAACATCATTTTAGCGGCAAGGATCCTGAACATGTAGCGAGAAGTCTCATCCACAAGCCAAAGATCCATTGCACTAGCCTGCCTCTGGCTATTCAACTTGGAAGTAATACCACCCTGACCTGCATTATAGCTTGCTGCAACAGTCATCCAGTCGCCATACTTCTGATATGCAGCTTTAAGATACTTGCAGGCTGCAGCTGTTTCTTTTTCGATATTATATCTCTCGTCCACATTAGTGTTTACTTCCAGGCCGTACTCCCTGGCTGTAGCTGGCATGAACTGCCACAGTCCTGCCGCTCCTGCAGAGGATTTCGCAGATGGATCAAGATTGCTTTCAATCACCATAAGGTATTTCAAGTCCTCCGGAATACCGTTCTCCTTCAAAATAGGCACAACATCCTTGAATATCCTATCTGCCCTTTTGAGCATAAGAGTGCTGGTAGAGTGAGTATATGAAAAAGCGATAAGTTCCCTATCCATTCTTTCATACAAATCCGATCTGTCAAAGCGATATGTTTCATTCGCGAATGTCATGGAAGCTGGAACTTTTGGTGTCTGTGCAGACACATTGACACACATTACCAATGCGGCTGCAGAGGCAATGATACATGATATAATACTTGAGTGAGATTTCATATTTGCAATTTAGCAAATAATCGCCCATGTCACAAGTGCTTGAACGCTTTTAATGACGAAACAGAAAAAAAGGCCAAGGATAAAACCTCGGCCCACAAAAGCATATTATGCAATATTACTCTTTAAAATAATCGATCTCCGCAATTGAATGACCTGAACCCATAATAGTTCCGTCTGGAGCAATGAGGAATACTGTTGGAATACCAAGCACACCATACTTGATGCTAGGAGAGTTTGCACGTCCTCCTGTATAGATGACAGGCCAAGTGATTCCAAGCTCAGACATTGCTTTCTTTGTATCCTCGTCAGAATCCTCCCATACAGCCACACCTATGATGTTGACCTTACCGGAAGCATGAAGAGCCAAAAGATGTCTCTTTATCTCATTGCGGCATGGGCCACACCAAGATGCCCAGAAATCAACAAGAACAGGTTTTCCCTCCTTTAGGATATCACCAATACTAAGAGTTTCTCCTGTCAGCACATTTGGAGCGGAGATTTCGATATATGGTTTACCAGGAAGGACCTCTGCAGCGTGCTTGATAGATTCAACCTTTGTCTGTATAAGTTCGTTTCCTGTAATAAGCTTATCAGCTTTAGCGAACTCCTCAAGAGACTTTTCTGTTGACCAGTAGTTTGTCAGAAGAGTCTTGAAGAGAGATAGTCCAAGACTGTCCTTGCGATGGTTCTCATAAGTCTCATTGTAGATAGCTACTACCTGAGCCTCCCTATCCTGTCCTGAAAGAGATTCATTTGAATACACCTCAGAAAGCTTAGCATTGAGTTCTTCTGTCGCCTTAACAATGTCCACTGGAGCATTTGAGGCACATCCCGCAGCAACACATGCGGCTGCAATAATTATTAAAAGTCGTTTCATATATATTGTTTTATCTATTCCACTTGAATTCCCTCAATATCAGGTTACTCATCAAGTGAGTATATTCTATAAAGCCCACTTGTTGAATAATGCCTACTATCAAGTAATGACCGTAACGTAGGACTCCTGTCTATGTGATCAGTCTTTATAACCAGA
>JAKSJT010000267.1 GCA_024402125.1 Bacteroidales bacterium | reverse complement strand
TTCGATACAATCAAGGTTTGTACATCATATAAGGTTAACGGCGTAGAGACAAAGCAGGTTCCATTTGATATCAATTGTGAGATTGAACCAGTTTATACAGAGTTCAAGGGCTGGAAGACAGACCTTTCTGGTATCAGAAAGGAAGAGGACCTTCCAAAGGATTTCACAGATTATGTGAAGTTCATGGAGGAGTACATTGGTGTGCCAGTTAAGATTATTTCTCTTGGACCAGACCGTGAAGCTACAATTGAAAGATAAAGATAAAGTAAACGAACATGGCAAATTTGTTAAGAGATAATAAAGGAATGAGATGGGGCATGCTTGGCATCATCTCCCTTGTAATGTTTGCTGCGTATTTCGCATCAGACAATATTTTCGCAGTGGAGACAACCCTTCAGGGTCCACTTTTCGGTATCACAGGATCTGAGTACAGCTCACTCGCTGGAGCATATTCAATCTTCAATGTATACCTTTTCATGCTTATTATCGGTGGTCTTATCCTTGATAAGATGGGTATCCGTTTCACCGGTATCATGTCAACAGTTCTTATGGTTGTGGGCGTAGGTATGATGACATACTCATTCTATAATCTTAAGGATCTTGTTGCAGCAGGTGCGTCAATGGATACAATCAATTTCCTTGGCTCAGCGCTCCGTAAGCCAGTCCTTCCAGCAGTAGTTGGTATGGGTATCTATGGTGTAGGTGCTGAGATCGCAGGTATTACAGCAACAAAGGCAATCGCTAAGTGGTTCGTAGGATATGAGATGGCCCTTGCTATGGGTCTTCAGCTTGCTCTTGCCAGACTTGGAACAGGTCTTGCTTATGGTGCTACTCCAGCTATCGTTAAGGCTGCAACTGGTAACGTAGGCGTGGCAGTGCTTGTTGGTCTTATCATGCTTTGTGCTGGTCTTTTGCTCTTCTTCCTTTATTGTGTCAACGATAAGAAGCTTGATAAGCAGATTGCAGAGAGCGGCGCAGAGTCGGGTTCAGAGAGCAGTGCAGAAGATGAGTTCAGCTTCAAGGATGTTGTAGCTGTTATCAAGAACCCTGCATTCTGGATGATCGCATTCCTCTGCCTCCTCTTCTATGCAGCAGTTAACCCATTCCTCAAGTATTCTACAGGTATGATGGTTAACAAGTTTGGTATTGACCAGACTCTTGCAGGTCTTTTCCCTATGATCCTTCCAATGGGATGTATCGTTCTTACTCCTATCTTTGGTGGTATCTATGATAAGAAGGGACATGGTGCTGACCTTATGGTCCTCGGAGCTCTTATTATTACTGCTGTTCACTTTATCTTCTCATTCCTTCCTGAGGGAACGGTTTCTATCATTCCGCTCATCCTCATGGTATGCCTCGGAATCGGATTCTCACTCCTTCCTTCAGCAATGTGGCCATCAGTGGCAAAGATTATCCCTGCTAAGCAGCTCGGAACAGCTATGGCTCTTACATTCTATATTCAGAATATTGGCTTCATTTTTGTACCTAAGGCTATTAATGCAATCCAGAACGGAACATCAGGCTATTTCTGGTTCTCAATCTTCTTTGCATGTCTTGGTGTAAGTGCAATCCTTCTTGCTTTGGGAATTAAGCTTCTTGACAAGAAGAAGAACTACGGACTTCAGATTCCAAACATTCAGAAGTAAGTATATTATAAGGTGTTACTCGAAAAAGTAAATACTCCGGAAGATATTCGCAAATTCAGCGTAGACGAGTTGAAAACTCTCTGCGCTGAGTTGCGCTCTTATATCATATCATGTTGTGCTAAGAATCCTGGACACCTTGGCGCTAGCCTTGGTGTTGTCGAGATTGTAACGGCTCTGCACTATGTATATAATACTCCTAAGGACAAGATCGTGTTTGATGTAGGTCATCAGGCTTATGCGCATAAGATCTTGACAGGACGTAGAGAGGCCTTCCTTAATAACAGAAAACGTGATGGAATCAGTGGATTCCCTAATCGTTTTGAGAGTGAGTATGATGCTTTTGGGGTTGGTCATTCATCTACATCAATATCAGCTGCACTTGGATTAGCTGAGGCGGCCAAACTCCAGGGAAGCAATGAGAATGTCGTTGCCGTTATCGGTGATGGTGCTTTGACTGGAGGCCTTGCTCTGGAGGGTCTTAATAACGCCGGTGCGTCTAATGCTGATCTTCTGGTGATTCTGAATGACAATGATATGGCTATTGATAATAATCAAGGAGCCCTTCATAAACATCTTCTGAGAATCACAACTGATCCAATGTATAACCGTATTAAGAATAGAGTATGGAATACTATTGGTGAAGGTTGGTTCAGAAATAAAATTCAGCAGTTTGTGCGTGGCACAAAGTCATCAATCGTTACCGGATCTGGTGGAGACCTCTTTGAGGCGTTAGGTTTCAGGTACTTCGGCCCAATTGATGGTCATGACATTGAGAAGCTGATAGAAACCCTTGATAAAGTTAAGAATCTCAAGGGTCCTAGAATCATCCATGTGATGACGGTTAAGGGTAAAGGCTATCAACCAGCTGAAGAGAATCCAACTATTTGGCATGCTCCAGGAAAGTTTGATCCTGAGACGGGTGAGAGAATCAAATCCAGCCCTAAGGCTGATAGATATCAGGATGTCTTTGGACAGACCTTGGTTGATCTGGCAGAAATTGATGATAGGGTAGTGGGAATTACTCCTGCGATGGCTACAGGCTGTGGAATGGATCTTCTGGCTAAGGTAATGCCAAAGAGGTTCTTTGATGTGGGTATCGAAGAAGAGCATGCGGTAACATTCTCTGCGGGACTTGCTGCAGGAGGAATGAAACCGTTCTGTAATATTTACTCGTCATTCTCACAAAGGGCATACGATCAGATTATACATGACGTTGCTCTCCAGAATCTTCCAGTCGTTCTATGTTTTGATAGAGCCGGATTGGTAGGAGAAGACGGAGCCACACATCATGGCGTCTTTGATATGGCTGCATATCGTAGTGTCCCTAATGCAATAGTAGCAGCTCCAAAGGATGAACTTGATCTTAGGAATCTTATGTATACTGCTCTTCAGCATGATGGAGGCCCGTTTATTATAAGATATCCTCGAGGATGTGGTGAGGGCGTTGCATGGCGAGGAACTGAATTTGAAATGTTGCCAATCGGCAAGGGTGAGAGAATACTATCCGGGAAATCAATAGATGGAACTAAACCAGTTGCTATATTGTGCATTGGACCAGCAGCTTCCAGTGCAATTAGTGCGGCTTCAGTTTTGTCAGACGAAGGATCATCTATACCTTATATCTATAATATGAGATTTGTGAAGCCTTTGGATCCGCAAATAATGGAAGAGGTTGCTTCTAATTGTAGTGCTATTCTCACTGTAGAGGACGGATCTCTTATGGGTGGTCTCTATGGGGCTGTTACCGAATATATGGCAGAGCATGATCATCTGATGCCAATCCATGGTATAGGTATACCAGACAAGTTCGTTTCTCAGGACACTCAAGCTAGTCAGAGGCATGAATGTGGACTTGATAAAGAGGGTATTTTGGACGGATTGCAAATTCTTGAAAAAAAATCTCAAAAAGTTTTGGAGAAAAAGAATTAATGCCTATCTTTGCAATCCCGTTACGAACCCCAACGGAACAGGGTTGTTTGAAATATTGCCGATTTAGCTCAGCTGGTAGAGCGTGTGATTTGTAATCTCAAGGTCGTTGGTTCGAATCCGACAATCGGCTCAAAGTCCGGAAGTGTTTCCGGCGCAAAAACTGAAAAGTTTGGGTAGTTACCAGAGTGGCCAAATGGGGCAGACTGTAAATCTGCTGGCGATGCCTTCGGTGGTTCGAATCCATCACTACCCACTTTTTTTATGTCGCGGAAGTAGCTCAGTTGGTAGAGCATCAGCCTTCCAAGCTGAGGGTCGCGAGTTCGAACCTCGTTTTCCGCTCCAAAAGCCGATGTAGCTCAGGGGTAGAGCGCATCCTTGGTAAGGATGAGGTCATGAGTTCAATTCCCATCACCGGCTCTAGGCCGGTTTTTTTAGTTTATACCGGACTAAGTAAATAGAACACATTAAAATAAAACATAATATTATGGCAAAAGAAACATTCGAAAGAACCAAACCGCATGTCAACATCGGTACAATTGGCCACGTTGACCACGGTAAGACAACACTTACTGCAGCTATCACAAAGTGTCTTGCAGAGGCTGGTTACACAAAGGAGGTTAAGTCATTCGACCAGATCGATAACGCTCCAGAAGAGAAGGAAAGAGGTATCACAATCAACTCTGCACACGTAGAGTATGAAACAGCTAACCGTCACTACGCTCACGTAGACTGCCCAGGCCACGCAGATTACGTTAAGAACATGGTTACTGGTGCTGCTCAGATGGATGGTGCTATCCTTGTAGTAGCTTCTACAGATGGTCCTATGCCTCAGACACGTGAGCACGTTCTTCTTGCTCGTCAGGTAAACGTACCAAAGATCGTTGTATTCATGAACAAGGTTGACCTCGTTGACGATGAGGAGATGCTTGATCTCGTTGAGATGGAGATCCGTGACCTTCTTTCATTCTACAACTTCGACGGTGACAACTGTCCTGTAGTTCGTGGTTCTGCTCTTGGTGCTCTTAACGGTGAGCCAGAGTGGGTAGCTAAGGTTCTCGAGCTTATGGCAGCAGTTGACGAGTACGTTCCACTTCCAGTACGTGAGAACGAGAAGCCATTCCTTAT
>JAKSJT010000266.1 GCA_024402125.1 Bacteroidales bacterium | reverse complement strand
ATAGGAAGTTCACTTGCTCCTCTAAAGTCAGGAAGGAAGGATTACCTTCTTATGCTCAGTGGAGGAAAGTACACAAATAACCTATCTGCTCTCAACAAGTCAAACCCTAGAATCGGTCTTGACCTTGCTTTTGACTACTACGGATCAGCGGGTTTCACCAGAATCTTCTTCAACAGGATCGGAGACCAGAAGGTGTTCCTCGAAAACGGAATCCCTTCAATCCTGTTCACCTCCGGTATCACAATGGAGACAAACAAGGAAAGCGACAATCTTGAGTCACTTAACCTTGAAGTTCTGAAAAAGCGTACCTGGCTTATTTTCTACTGGCTGGACAAGATGCTCTAGTCAACAATCACCCTTTCAACTCTAGATGGGATACTTGTCATGATCTCGTATGGGATTGTGCCGAGGATATCAGCCAGCTCCTGAGCAGAAGGATTCTCCCCAAAGACAGTCACTTCGTCCCCTACCTTGGCATCCACTCCAGTTATGTCAATCATGCACATGTCCATACAGATATTTCCAATAGTAGGAACCCTGTGACCATTTACAAGGAAACAAGCATTGCCTCTTCCAAGGTGACGGTCAATGCCATCGGCATAACCACAAGGGATAGTTGCGATAGTTGTCCCTTCCGGTGCAACCTTACCCCATCTTCCATATCCGACAGTACCATCTTCTGGTTTGAGGTTCTTTATCTGAAGGATCTTCACCTTGAAGCTTGCAGCTGCTGAAAGCTTCACATCTGGAAGAGCACTGATTCCGTAGATACCGATTCCGAGTCTCACCATATCGAACTGATACTGGGTGAAGCGCTCTATTCCCGCAGAGTTGAGACAATGGTACATTGGTTTATATCCTACTGCCTCTGACACTTTGTCAGCATTGGATCTGAACAGTGAAATCTGGTCAAGTGTGAACTCATCCTGAGAAGGGTCTTCCGATACAGCAAGGTGACTGTAGCATGACTTGACCCTGACACTTGAGCAAGAAGGAAGGAAAGAGGTAAGTTCGTCAAGTTCACTTGTCATAAATCCAAGTCTATGCATACCTGTATCAAGCTTGATATGCACAGGATATGAGCTCACGCCCTTTTCAAGTGCCACCTTTTCGAATGCCTTCAAGGTATACATATTCGGGATGCCAGGTTCAAGGTTGTACTCAATGATATCTTCGAAAGAGTCAACACCTGCTGTCAGGACAAGGATAGGAAGAGTGATTCCGGCTTTCCTGAGCTGGACTCCCTCTTCAGGAAGGGCAACAGCAAAGTAGTCAGCACCTGCCTTTGCCATAACCGATGCGAACTCATAAGCGCCATGACCATAGGCATTAGCCTTCACTAGAACAAGAAGTTTTGTCTCCGGAGAAATAATCGTAATTATTCTGACAAGCCTTGAGACTGATTTCGAGCCTTGAAAAATGTTCCTTTTGCTGCATACCAATAATTTATAATACCTCTAACTGCTAACAAAGTTAAACAAAAACTGACAAATTGTACTGGTACATCTTTTGTATTTATCACATCGAAACATAATCATTTAAACTTTAAAACTATGTCATATCTTTTTTTGATGCTAATAATCATGGTCGCAAGTGCCATGGTACAGAATACACTTCAGTCCAGATTCTCTAAATACTCCAGAGTTCCTACTTCCAGCGGACAGACTGGAAAGGAGGTTGCAGAGCAGATGCTAAGGGACAATGGCATCTATGATGTCAAGGTAGTATCCATCAGCGGACCCCTAACGGACAACTACAATCCGACAAACAAGACACTCAACTTAAGCCAGTCCGTATACGGCCAGAGATCAATCGCTGCAGCAGCTGTTGCCGCTCATGAGTGCGGTCATGCTATCCAGCATGCAAAGGGTTACGCTCCACTCCAGATACGATCTGCACTTGTTCCTATTGTTTCTTTCGCATCAAGTGTTGTGCAGTGGGTGCTCCTCGCCGGAATCCTCATGATCAACATTTTCCCTGGTCTTCTTTGGATGGGTATCGCACTATTTGCAGTGACAACTCTGTTCAGCTTCATCACTCTCCCTGTTGAGATCAATGCAAGTGCCAGAGCCGTGTCATGGCTTCAGAGGTCAGGCATCACAGACGCCAACACTAGACCGATGGCGATCGATGCTCTCAAGTGGGCTGCATACACATATGTAGTTGCCGCACTCAGTTCACTTGGAACACTGCTTTACTATATTTCCATGGCAAACAGAAGAAACTAATCTTTAAACACATCGTTAGTATTAACTCCATTAGGTGAACAACCTTTTGGAGTTTTTTTAATCACTGCATCTATGATTATCATAACCACGACAAAGGCGCCAAGGATATGATATCCGGAGCCTTCAAGGTATATGATGATTGTCTGATTCTCTAGAAGAGTGTAGGATGGTTCTCCTCCAGCTCTGTAAGCACCCTTTCCATGATTGCCTGACGGAAAAGAGCAGCCTGAGTTGTTATCTTGAAGCGTCTGCAGTACTCATCAACGGCAGCAAGCTCATGGTCATTGAGGTAAATGACCTTTCTGTGAGTTCTAGACAATGAAGCATCCCTCTTAGCAAGAAGCTCAGGGTCCACTTTAGATGTCTTTTTCTTCTTTTTCTTTACTGCCATATCGCTTAGTGTTTTCAGAGACAGGCACAAAGATAGTATTTTTGCTTGTAAAATGCTTATTTTTGTCCTCGTATGGGTATTAGTTTCAAAAAGATATTTGCTGTGCTGACTGCTACAATGATCTGCATTTCCATCTGTGGAAGTGCGGATGCTTCTTCTACAAAGCCAAAGAAAAAGAAGAAGAAAAATCAGCCGGAAATTGAAAACACCATCCCTGAACTGTCAAAGTATGATGAGTTCATAAAGGATGAAAAAGATAAGGCAGAAGGATTCATGACACTTCACCTCAAGGAAGGTAAGGTGTATTTCGAGATTCCGCAGAGTATACTTGGAAGGGAGATGGTTATGGGATCAACCATCAAGTCCATCAGCAACAATGCCAACGGAGTTGCAGGAAGCAAGGATGACCTTCAGTACTTCACATTCACAAAGACCGGACAGAAGATCCAGATGAGGACATTGGACGCTTCTTTCTCCGGTACCGAAAAGAACATCGAAGCCGCCCTCTCGAAAAGTAGAACCAGTGCCATAAAAGAGAACTTCGACATCGAGTGCTACTCTAATGACAGCACTTCATTTGTCATTGATGTAACTGATATTTTCCTATCCGACGATAAGAGCATGAGCCCTTTCTCCGAAAGTTCTCTCTACAGTGGATATGACAGAAGCGACTCTTTCAAAAAGGACAACTCATACATTGACGGGATAAAGGCATTCCAGGACAACGTTTCGGTAACTTCATGCCTTTCATACACATATTCTGTCAAGTCCAGTGACGGAATCACCATCGTCAGCAAGCGCCCTCTATCCGCTATGATGACAAGATCGATTCTCCTTCTTCCGGAAAAGCCATACCACCCTAGAATGGCTGACCCTAGAATCGGATATTTCCACACTGAAAGGAATCAGTTTGGAGACATGGCAGGTTCGACTAAGACAATTAACCTGGTTAACAGATGGGACCTGACTCCAAGTGATATAGATGCTTTCAAAAGAGGAGAAAAGGTGGAGCCTGTCAAACCAATCGTTTTCTACATAGACAGCGACTTCCCAGAGTGGTGGAAGCCTTATATCAGAAAGGCTGTCACCATGTGGAACGAGCCGTTCGAGAAGATCGGATTGAAACACGCTATCGTTGCTAGGGATTTCCCAACGGATGATGACTCTTTTGACCCTGACAACATCAAGTACTCCTGCATAAGGTATGCTCCTGTCAGCATCAAGAATGCTATGGGTCCATCGTGGGTCGATCCCCGTAGCGGCGAAATCATCAATGCATCAGTATACATCTATCATGATGTCATAAAGTTACTGTCCGAGTGGCTTATCGTTCAGACAGCTCAGGCCGACCCTGAGGTAAGAACAGCCAATATACCTAGAGAGATACTTGGTGATGCGCTCTGCTATGTAGTCCGTCACGAAGTAGGTCACACTCTAGGCCTTATGCACAACATGGGAGCATCCTATGAGTATTCCATAGAGAATCTCCAGGACCCTTCGTTCACATCAGAGCATGGAACCACCCCATCAATCATGGACTATGCACGATTCAATTACATAGCTGGGATTGATTCGAAAAAGGATGGAGTAAAGCTCACTCCTCCGTCATTCGGTCCATACGACTTCTGGGCAATCAGATGGGGTTACTCCCCTATCTTCGATGCAGAATCCCTCGAGAAAGAATCCGAAATCACTTCCAGATGGATCAGTGATGCCGTTGCATCAGACCCTCTTCTAAGATACGGAAAGCAGCAGGGAGGAAGCAGGTTCTTCGACCCTAGAAGCCAAAGTGAAGACCTTGGAAATGATGCAGTCAAGGCTTCCGAGATTGGAATATCCAACCTCAAGTACATCACAGCCAACTTCATGAACTGGATATCCGACGAGGATGACCCTGACTACGCACTTCGAGAAGACATCATGAAGGCGATTGTCGATCAGTATCGAAAATACATCCGTCATATCGCCATGAATATCGGAGGACTCTACACCAATGAAGTCAAGGCAACCGATATCGAATCAAGATTCAGCAATATCCCTAAGGACTACCAGAAAAAAGCCCTCAATATGCTTTTCAGTATGGCAGATGACCTTGACTGGCTTGATACTAAAGATATT
>JAKSJT010000265.1 GCA_024402125.1 Bacteroidales bacterium | reverse complement strand
ACATTTCGCTCAGCAGAGAAACCGGGTCTAACATCGCACCCTCCTTCATCAGCTGAACACCCTCTGTCCAACCTGGAATAACCTGGTTAAGTCCGAATACAGCAGGCTCGTTTCTTCTGTATGAGCTGTCGAAGATATCACCGCTGATGAAAGAACCCTCATAGTGGCATTTTACCTGGCTTGTAGCAGATGGCTTCTTGCCATTTCCTTCCTTGATTACCTTGTACTGAAGACCGCTAGGGAGCTCAACAACGCCCTCCTTTGTCTTGTTTGCTGCGAGGAACTCTGCACCTTCCTTCTTGAAACTCTCAGAAGCTGCAGCCTGAGCTGCTCTCTGCTCAGCCTCGAGCTTTGAGAAGTATGCGTTAAGAACCTCTCCTGCCTCCTCGAAAGGAACAGCTGGTTCTTCACCCTTGAAACAAGCCTCAAGACCTGCGCGGAAGTCATCGAAGTTAAGTTCCTTAACTCCAGACTGAAGCATATTGTGGGCAATGCTCATGCCCAATGCGTAGCTTAATTTATCCATTTTTGTTTGTATGATTTAATGATGCAAAGTTACACTAAAATATCAAGAGTGCGACTATTGCTTTTTGTTTTGTTGATTGGATTGCGTCTTTTGTTGAAAAAATGTCCGCATAGCAAAGCTATAGAACCTTTTTATAATCAATTTCGCAAAAATGTGTGTATATTAGAATCGGTAGAACTGTTACAATAAGTATACGATTCTACTATGGACTGTTTTTCTTCGGGCATGGATCTTATTATTAAGATAATTGAGATATTCGCTTTCATGACGGGTCTTGTGTATGTGTTTCTGCAGATCCGCCAGAAGAACTTCATGTGGGTTGTCGGAATAGCTTCCGGTCTTGCGTGCGGTTTCGAGTTCGCGGTTCAGCACCTGTGGGCATCTATGGGTCTTAATATCTACTATGTGTTCATGTCTTTCTGGGGCCTCTATTCGTGGAGAAAGGCTTCTGCCAAGACAGAAATGATTGCATCGGAGACTGAAGGGGATGTAATCCACCTGTCTCATATGACCAGGAGAATGCTCATCATAAGTGCAGTCCTGTTCGTTATCGGATCTGCCATTCTTATTGTTATACTTCATCTTCTGAAGGACTCCGAATCCTCCCTTGATGCCATTATCACAGTGCTTAGCATGATCGCTACATGGTGGCTTGCCAAGTCCTACCGCGGCCAGTGGTATGTATGGATTGTGTCGGACACTCTATCAGCCACAATGTGTCTGCTTGTCGGGATGAGATGGATGAGTGCCCTATATCTTGCTTATGTCCTTTCTGGAGTATATGGTCTTCACTACTGGAAAAAGAAAGGAATTTATATTGACTCATAAAGGAGTGAAAAGAGAAAATGTATAATCAACCTTAAACAAATAATAACTATGCTAGAAGAATTGAAAGAAAAGGTCTTTCGTGCCAACCTCGCTCTGGTTGAACATGGTCTTGTTATCTTTACATGGGGCAATGTCTCTGGTATTGACAAGGAGACTGGTCTGGTTGTTATCAAGCCAAGCGGAGTGTCATACGATACAATGAAGGCATCTGATATGGTCGTCGTGGATTTGGATGGTAAAGTAGTCGAAGGCGATCTTAATCCATCTTCTGATACTGCCACACATCTTGCACTTTACAGGGCTTGCCCTGATATTGGAGGCGTGGTTCATACACACTCAACATATGCTACTGCATGGGCTCAAGCAGGTATTGATATCCCTAATATCGGCACAACTCATGCTGATTACTTCCATGAAGGAATCCCATGCACAGCTGATATGACAGAAGCAGAGGTTATGGGTGAGTATGAGAAAGAAACTGGAAACGTGATAGTGAAGAGATTCGAAGGGATGTCATTTATGGATACTCCAAGCGTTCTTGTCAAGAACCATGGCCCATTCTCATGGGGTAAGGATCCTGATAAAGCTGTTCATAATGCGGTTGTTCTTGAGCAGGTTGCAAAGATGGCATATATCGCTTTCTCTGTTAACCCTAATCTTACGATGAGCCCGCTTCTTATTGAGAAGCACTATAGTCGAAAGCATGGTCCAAATGCATATTACGGACAGAAGAAGAAATAATCACCACGACTATGAAAAAGATAGCTTTTGGACTATTTGCGGCTTTTTTGTTCGCTGTGTTGTCTAGTGCAGTTTCATGGGCACAGGATGCACCGAAACTGTATCCCGAGACTGAGAACCCTGAATATGAATTCGTGGATGCATCGGCTTTTCCTGTCTATGGAAAAGTGTTTGCTGAGACTTCGGACAGATACACAAGATTCCCGGAATACCTGCATGGTAAGATAAGGGAAGACCTTTGGGATCTTGGATGTAACTCTGCCGGTATCTATGTAAGGTTCAGGACAAACTCCCGCTCTCTTAGAGTGAGATGGGAGTCCCTTAACAACTTCGGCATGAACCATATGACAGCAGAAGGCGTTAGAGGAGTTGATTTCTATGCCCTGACAGACAAGGGATGGAGATCAGTTTGTGGTATTCAGCCTAGGTCAAGGGAAGTCAATGACTGTCAGGTAGTGAAGAATATGGACGGTCAGATGAGAGAGTATATGGTGTATCTCTCCCTCTATGATGGTGTCAAGTCACTTGCCATTGGTATCGAGAAGGGTGCAACCATTGAGGGACCGAAGGAAGTTTCACCTGTAGACAAAAAGCCTGTTGTCATGTACGGGTCTAGTATTCTTCAGGGAGGATGCGCATCTCGTCCTGGTATGGCATTTACAGCGATTATTGGACGCAATCTTAATAGGGAAGTGATCAACCTTGGATTCAGCGGAAACGCAAGACTCGATCCCGAGATTGCGGAGCTTATGATTAAGGTGAAGGACCCTGGTGTGTTCGTTATGGACAATGTCCCTAACTGTACACTTGCACAGATAAATGAAAGGGAAGAGAAGTTCTTCCACATCCTGAGGGACAATTGCCCGGATGTTCCTATCATCTTCGTTGAGAATCCTACCTTTACAGACCTTTGGCTAGACCTTAAGTCCCAAAAGGAGATTGCAGCGAAGAATGCAGCTCATAGGGCAATTTACGAAAAGCTCAAGAAGGAAGGTCAGAAGAATATCTATTATGTCTACGGAGACAAGCTCAACGGAATAGACGGAGAAGGATCAGTCGATGGAGCTCATTTCACTGATGTTGGTATGATGCGATATGCCGAGATCCTTCAACCGGTTATAAAAAAGGCTCTTAAAAAGAACAAGTAAACTAAAACAACTCATATTATGAAAAAGAGATTATCACTTTTTGCAGTTGCAATGCTCTCAGCTGTAGTAGCATTTGCTCAGCCACAGGGCGGTCCTGGTGGATTCCCAGGTGGCGGACAAGGTTTTGGTGGACAGAGACCAGAAGGTCAGAGACCTCAGGGCCAGCGTCCAGAAGGTCGTCAAGGTATGCGTGAAGGAATGCCACCTATGGCTATCTATCAGGCAACAGAAGAGGATCTGGCATCAAAGTCAATAGTTGTATATACAAGCTACAAGACAAAGGCAGAGGCTTCTGCGGTTCTTGTTGAACTTCTTCAGGGACAGAACTATACTATTCAGGCAGCATCTACTTCAACTGTTCTTGCATACAAGACTCTTGCTCAGATGCAGCAGGATGCAATGGCTGAAATGCAGGCTAAGATGCAGGAGAGAATGGGAGATCGTCCAGAGGGTGAAAGGCCTCAGGGACGTCCTGAGGGTATGCCTGGCGGATTCCCTGGCGGTGGTTTTCCAGGTGGTGGTATGCCACCAATGGGTGGAGGATTCCCAGGTGGAGGAATGCCTCCTATGATGATGGGTGGCGGATTCCCTGGTTTCCCTGGAATGGGTGGTTCTTCTACAGTTCAGGAGAATGAGATTACCGCTAAGATTGGTGGAAACGCATCAAAGGGCATCACTATTACCTTCAAGTCACCTAAGCCATCAAAGGACGGCAATCCTGTATACAATGAGACAGGAAAGATCGCCAAGATGATCCCAGGAACAACAAAGGTTGTGTTCTTGCCTCGTTAATTTTAATTAGGGTGATAGGGAATGGCGTGATTGATGGATTCTCAGTCTCACGACCGAATTTCCTTTTGTAAAAAGTATTACGCATAATTATTGCAATATTCCAGATCTCTGGATGTTAAAGGTCTTGTAGAGAGTCTCCAAGGCCTTTTTTCGTTGATGTGGCATCTGAGAAGATCTGAACTGTGCAGTTGGACAACAATCTGCAATGAGAAAGTCCTATTTCAGATGCCGGGTGATAATATACGTGTGACCACCGCATGCAAGTGAAATAGTCGTATAGGTGAGATTAAGTACTAATGGTCCTCACTTGAGATCATATGGGAAAGGCCTTTATTTTGTGGATCATTCTAATGACAAAGTTTTACGGACTTCTTTGTAGAAAATGAAGAATAATGATTAACTTGCAAATATGGAATATAGTTTATCCGACAAAATAGAGCGTGATTTTGCTTACGTCGACAGCATAATTACGTCGCATCATACTACTGCAATCGCAAAGGTTAATGCCGAAGCTTTGCAGATGTATTGGGAAATAGGAATGTTCATCTCCGAGCGAATAAAGACCTCGGAATGGGGTGCCAATGTGGTAGGAGAACTCTCTGACTACATCAAAAGGCACGGACCGAGGCGTAGAGGCTACAGTAAGAGAAACTAGTTCCTATGTTTGAAATCCAAATGAAAATGGCGTGAGCTTCTCGGAAGC
>JAKSJT010000264.1 GCA_024402125.1 Bacteroidales bacterium | reverse complement strand
CAAGATTATCTGAGACGTGCTGGATACTATCCACAATGCTAGATGAGCGACCATTTAGATATGCCGCAGTACCAGTATTGTTCATATTGAGAGCCTTACTAAGAGTAGCCTTTCTAAGGTCGAGGTCAAGGAGAAGTGTCTTTGATCCCTTAACGGCCATAGAAGCTGCCATATTCTGGATAGTGAATGTCTTACCTGCATTAGGATTAAATGAAGTAACCATAAGCACATGACATCCAGAATCTGATGAGGTCATCATTTCAAGGTTGGTGCGAAGAACTCGGAATGCCTCATTCCTCATATCTCGCTTACCACCCTGGACAACGATGTTACACTTGGAGTCATCAAATCTATCAGCACGAAGTCTCTGCCAATAGTTGCCAGTAATTCCCATCTGAGGAATCTCAGCGAGGAATGGAGCTGTAAGCTTAGTAAGATCCGCCTTATTCTTAATTGTTGTATCAATAAGCTTAGAGATGTAGATAAATGCGAATGGTAGACCAAAGCCTAGAACCAGCGCAATCAAAAGAATCATCTTCTTGTTAGGTCCGACAGGACTAGATGAACCTGTTGGCTGCATGATAAGTCGAGTCGCAGACACAGTCATCAAAGAAGTGATTTCATTTTCCTCTCTCTTCTGAAGAAGGAAGATGTAAAGATTTTCCTTAACCTTCTGCTGACGCTCAATTGAAAGGAGTGTCATTTCCTGAGAAGAAGCAGATGAAATCTTGTTCCTGATTGTATTCTCCTCTGCATTGATCTTGTCAACCTGAAGCTTGAGTGTCGCAATCAAATTATCTACTGAACGGTTGATTGCTGAACGCATCGCATCAAGTGACTGGTTCAAATCCAGAATGAGAGGGTTCGATTCAGTTGCAGAAAGAAGGAGTCCGTCACGCTTCAACAGCATACTGTTGTACTCTGAAATCTGAGACTCAACATTAGAACTGCTAAGACCGGAGTTAGCCGGAATAAGAGAACGAGCGTGCTCAGGATCATTCAAGTATTCCTTGATGTACTTAGCGATAGAGAGCTGATTCTCTGCCTCGAATCCCTTAGCAGAATACTGAGATGATTGCTGGAGGTATGAATTTGCTGCAGATGAAACATCTGTAAGGTTATTGGACTGCTTGTACTCCTTAAGTTCGGTTTCAATTCCACCAAGTTCATTCTCAATTACAACAAGACGGTCATTGATGAATTCTGTTGTATTTCTAGCTGCCTTTGTCTTATTGTTGATCCACTGTTCGTCATAGATATCCAGAAGAGTGCTAAGAACAAGTTCAGCTCTGGAAGGATGTGTATCCTCCATTGAGAGTAAAATAACTGAAGACTGCTTGCTCGAAAGACCAACTGAGAGATTTGCGCAGTAGCCTTTAGCCCTTGACTTAGGATTCACCCATGACACTGTGATATCCTTAGCCCATTCATCAAAATGGATAGTTGGAGAAAGCTTTATTGCTCCGACAGGAGTAACTAGAGAATCACCGAAAGCACCCTTTATCTTATCGCCTCCGAGCTCATTACCTTCAAGTACGAAGTCTGACAGTGTAAATCCTTCCGAAGACTTGCTGACAAGGAATGAGAATCCTGACTTAGGGTTATCTCCAAGGAGAGTGAGCTCAAATGGAGTCTTCTTGTAAAGTTCTCTTGTTCTAAGGAACTGATTCTCATAGTATGAAGTCTCAAGACCAAGTCTAACAACCACATCCTGCATGAGGTCAGGTGAAGCGAAAGCCTCAATCTCATTATCAACATTTGATGAATACCTTCTGCTTGAAGTATTTGTGAATGCCATCAAGTCCTTCATTGCAGAAGCCTGTGCATCTTCATCAATAATAATCTTCTCAGATCTGCTGAAAGTGCTAGGAGTCTTATAGATGTAGAAGGCAGCAAAGAACACTGCAATTGCCAAACACAATGCATACCACCACTTATAATCCCATACCATTGACCACAGATCAGCAAGGGAAAGAGTTTCCTCATCTTCCTCGTCTGCTCCTGACCAAATCTGATAATTGCTATTTTCCTCTATCATATTTCTACAATAATTCTACTTTTTGATTGCGATAATCAAGTTTGCCACTGTAATGAGAATCGAACCGAATGACATCCAGAAATTCGCAGACTTGAAATAGTTTTCGTTAATAGTCGACTGTCCAGCCTTAACTGAGTTAGGATAGACATAGACAACATCATTCTGCTGAAGATAATAAGCAGGAGAGCTGAACAAATCTGACGATCTCAAATCTATCTGATAGATATTTCTCTGACCGTTCTGCTCTCTGATTACTGTCACATTATCTCTTCTACCATAAATTGTCAAATCTCTTGCAAGGCTAAGAGCCTCGAGCAAATTGAGTTTATCTCCAGTGATTGTAAATGTTCCAGGATTGGCAACTTCACCAAGCACAGAGACTTTAAAGTTCATGAAGTCAACAGTAACAATAGCATCCTTAACGCTAGATGATATCGCATTCTTGACATATTCAGCAAGTTCCCATCTTGTCTTTCCAGCTACAGGTATTCTACCGATTGATGGGAAATCAATCGTACCATCGTTATCAACGACATAACCTATGAGTCTCTGATAACCAGCATTCAGTGTAGCATCTGAACCTGCCTGATACGAAGCGACAGGAAGATTGTACATTGCAGCAAGTGACGGCTGTCTTGAAGACACAATAATTGAGATCTGATCCTTAGGCTGAATTACAATACCACTATTGACCTTCATAGCCCAAGTAGTATCAGCAACGACGTCCTGAATATAGTTAATGTTCCTGTAAGTTTTTGAGCTACATGACGCTAGCACAAACATTACAAGGACCGCAAAAACAAACCCGAAAAAATGTTTTTTCATAATCGTATACTACGTAATAAACAATTAGCGCATAATAACACTAAAGTATACAAAGTTATCCATTTAATAAGGCGTTTCCAAATTTTGACCATATTTTTGGCTATATTTGTATAAATTAAATTCCTTTAAAATGCAGCAATCAAATCTTCAAACCATATATCTTCACACAGATGGAGCAGCCAGTGGAAATCCTGGCCCTGGTGGCTATGGAGTAGTCCTTCAATGTGGTTCTCTCAGGAAAGAGATGTCTGAAGGATTTGCGCTCACCACCAACAACAGGATGGAGCTTCTCGCTGTAATTAAGGGTCTTGAAGCAATCAAATGGACTAATGCCAATGTGGAAGTCTACAGTGACTCCAAATATGTCGTTGACGCTGTAACGAAAGGATGGGTTTTCAACTGGGAAAAAACCAGTTTCAATAAGAAGAAGAACCCGGACCTCTGGAAAAGATTTCTAGTGATATACAGAAAGCACCATGTGGTTTTCCACTGGCTGAAGGGCCATGCAGGACATCCTGAAAACGAAAGATGCGACCGTCTCGCAGTTGCAGCTTACAATCAGCCAAACCTTCAGGAAGACACAGGTTACATTCAAGAATCAAACGAAAACACTATATTTGTAGACTAATTACATTTAGACTCAAAACAAATCATCATATGAGCAACAACAGAAAACTTGTCGTAGGTATCACACAGGGTGATGGCAACGGAATCGGATACGAGGTAATCATCAAGGCTCTTGCCGATGCACGTATCCTCGATTCATTCACTCCTGTAGTCTACGGTTCTTCAAAGATCTTTGGTTTCTACAAGAAACTCATCCATAATATTGACAACCTTGATGTATATGTAGTCAATTCAGCAGCAGATGCAAAGCCAAGGAAGATCAACATCGTAAACTGTCTCCCAGAGAATGTTTTTGTTGAGCCAGGCCAGTCTACAGCTGAAGCAGCAAAGGCTGCTATCATGTCACTCGAGGCAGCAGTAAAGGACCTCAAGGACAACAACATTGATGTTCTTGTCACCGCTCCAATCAACAAGAGAGCAATGGACAAGGAAGGTTTCGGTCACATGAGCCATACAGACTACCTTCAGGATCAGTTCGACACCAAAGATGTCACAATGTTCATGGTAAGTGACAGAATCAAAGTCGGAACTGTAACCGGACACGTATCCCTCAAGGATGTTCCTTCAAAGATCTCACAGGAGAAGATTCTTCTTAAGCTTCGCCTGATGAAGCAGTCCCTTCAGAGAGACTTTGGCGTAGATGAGCCTAAGATTGCAGTACTCGGACTCAACCCTCACTGCGGCGTTGGTGGACTTATGGGAGACGAAGAGCAGCAGATTATCCTCCCTGCAGTTAAGGCAGCTAATGACGAAGGCATCCTAGCATTCGGACCATACTCCCCTGACGGATTCTTCGGACTTGACAACTACTCAAAGTTCGATGCAACTCTCGCCATGTACCATGACCAGGGACTTGCTCCATTCAAAGCACTTTCATTTGCAGACGGAGTTAACTTCACAGCAGGACTTCCAATTGTCCGCACTTCTCCAGCACATGGAACAGCATATGAAAAGGCTGGAAGAGACGAAGCAGACCCTAGATCAATGATGTCAGCAATCTACACTGCTATCGACATTTACAGAAACAGAGAAGAATACGACGATCTCTATGCTGGAAAGATGAAGGAGAGAGAGGTAGATGACGCTCATAAGTACGAAGGTCGTCCTGGAAAGCCACAGATTGCTTAATCCAGTATCATTAAGAATGATAGGTCCTCAGATTGCTTAGCGGTTTGAGGACTTTTCTTTTACGACACAATAAAAGGTCACAAAATGTGCAATTAGTCAGTTTGATTTTTGTAATACTGATTTTTT
>JAKSJT010000263.1 GCA_024402125.1 Bacteroidales bacterium | reverse complement strand
CTTGCATCGCCCTTGTCAAGGTTCTTCTTATAGGCATCAGATATTGTCTTAGCATCATTGAGGCGTCTTTCAAGCTCCTTGTCCAGAGCGTTGTGGTACACTAGATCAATACATATACTCTGAGCCTCCAGAAGGATATCCCTTCTTCCCATTGCATACTCAAATTCAGCGAGGGAGCACTCTCCCTGAGACACCTTCTTTCTCCAGTAGTATACTGTCGGGAAATCAAACTCCTGCATAACATTGAGGTCCAGTCTGTTTCCTTCCTTATTTCCCCACAGGTAGTTGATTTCAACGGAAGGATCAGATGGAGCGATGCCTGTCCGTGCCTCCATGATGGAAGCATCAGCCTGGCTTCTAAGAGCCTTTATTGTAGTGTTGTTTGCTTCTATTTCAGACAGGATGCCGCTGAAATCCTGTGCGCCGGCCACTACACAGGATCCCATCATAAGAGCAGCGGCAATCATTAAAAATCTAGTTTTCATCTTTGGCCTCCTTCTTTGATTTAAGTTTGCTGAACCACTCGAACATGATTGGCATAATGAAGATGTTAAGAAGTGTAGAAGTGACCAGACCACCAAGCACCACGATAGCCATCGGGCTCTGGATCTCATTACCGGACTTGTCTCCGCTGAGAACAAGAGGGATAAGAGCAAGAGCAGATGTAAGAGCTGTCATAAGGATTGGGTTAAGTCTATCCACACTACCCATCATGATACTGTCCTTGAGACTGTATCCAAGTCCCTGAAGAGCCTCATAACGGGAAATAAGAAGAACACCGTTTCGAACGGCCACACCAAACAGAGTAATAAATCCAATAATCGATGGAATACTTACAACTCCTGAGCTGACCCATACAGCGAACACACCGCCGATAAGAGCAAGCGGAAGGTTAATCAGAAAAATCGCAGAAAGAGATACATTCTTGAACTGACCATACAGAAGAAGGAATACAACAAAGATTGCAAGGACTGTTGCAAGAGCAAGAGTTCTGGATGCTGTTCTGGCACTTTCGAACTGTCCGCCGTACTCGATTCTGTAGCCTTCAGGAAGTTCAACATTTGCTGCAACAGCAGCCTTGATATCCTCAACTACGCTACCTACATCTCTACCGCTGACATTTGCTGAGACAACAAGCTTTCTCTGGACATTCTCCCTAGAGATAGTGTTAGGTCCCGATGTTGAGATGATGTCCGCTACTGCTGAAAGTGGAACCTTGCTGCCGTCAGGAGTATCAATCAGGGCATTTCTGATGCCTTCAATGCTCTGGGTATACTCTGGAGCGAGTCTTAGAACCACATCGAACCTTCTCTGTCCCTCGTAGATATCAGAGAGCTTCTCTCCCGAGAATGCGAGTGATACGAACTCATTGAAGTCTCCGATCTTGATACCGTACTTGGCAAGAGCATCTCTATTAGCTACAATGTGAAGCTGAGGGGTTGCTGTCTGCTGCTCTACCGACACGTCTACAAGACCTTCGATACCCTCAGTACATGCCTTGATGGAGTTACCCATCATAAGAAGTCTTGAAAGGTCTGTTCCGAATATCTTGATAGCGATAGCTGCCTGAGTTCCAGAGAGCATATGGTCGATACGGTGACCGAGTGGCTGTCCGATTGTGACAACTACTCCAGGAAGAGCAGTAAGCCTCTGTCTCATCTCATCGAAGAGTTCATCCTTTTTCTTCTTACCCAGATCGAATGTGACATCAAGCTCTGCTGCATTGGTACTCTGTGAGTGCTCATCAAGTTCTCCTCGACCAGTTCTACGGGATGTTGTCTTCACCTCAGGGATTTCGAGAAGAGTCTTCTCCATGAGGTTACCGAGCTCGTGGCTCACATCAAGCGACACACCAGGATCTGTGATAGCCGCAATGGTTGCTGATCCTTCGTTGAAATCAGGAAGGAACGCACTACCCATTGACATGAACACAAGAAGGGCTGCAACAAATAGAGCCAGAACTGACCCTACCGCTGTCTTCTTGTGGTCAAGAACCCAGGCAAGAGCCTTATGATAGATTCCGTTAAGGAATGCTGTAATCCTGCTGTCCTTCTCATTCCTTGTCAAGTACTTATCATCTGTAAGCATCACACGGCAAAGAAGCGGAGTGAGAGTCATCGCAACAAGAAGTGACATGAACAGAGAAATGATGTAAGTGATTCCAAGAGGCTTAAGGAGCCTTCCTTCCATACCGCTAAGGAAGAACAGAGGAATGAACGCAACCATAATGATAAGGGTTGCATTGATCACTGAAGAGCGGATTTCGCTGGAACCCTGATATACAACTTCAAGGACATCTTCCCTCTCCTCCTTTGGTCTGGCGTGATTCTGCCTAAGTCTCTTGTACACGTTCTCCACATCAATGATCGCATCATCGACAAGGGATCCGATCGCAATGCACATACCTCCAAGGGTCATTGTATTGATATCCATTCCAAGGAGATACAAAACTATGATAGTGCCAAGCAGCGATACAGGGATTGCGATAATTGACACAAGAGTTGTTCTGAAACTTCCAAGGAAAAGGAATAGGACGATGATAACAAAGAGTGCACCTTCCAGAAGAGCCTCTCCAACATTACCGACAGATGCGGAGATAAAGTCCGCCTGCCTGAAAATCTTTGTATCAAGCTTCACATCGGAAGGAAGGGACTGAGCCACTGACTCAAGATTCTTCTCGATAGCCTTTGTAACTTTAAGGGTATTGATGTTAGGCTGCTTGCTCACTGAAACGATTACGGCAGGTGATGCGTTCTGCGAAGCGTGTCCCATCTTGACTGCCGATCCCATAACCAGTTCAGCCACATCTGAAAGGACAATACTCTTGCCGTTCTCATACTTAACTACTGTCTTTCCGAGATCCTCAAGGTCTGTTGTTCTTGCCATACCTCTAAGAGCGTACTCGTTACCGTAGTCACGTACAACTCCACCTTCAGAGTTTACTGAAAGGGTTCTTCCAGCCTGCTCCACTTCCTCCATTGTAACGCCAAAGGCGTTCATCTTGAGAGGGTCAGCAAGGATCTGGTATTCCTTATAGTCTCCACCTATGATTGTAACCTGTGAGACACCACCGGTTGCAAGGATTGAAGGCTTGACCACCCACTCTGCGATGGTTCTAAGATCCATCATGGATGTTGTCTCAGCCTGTAGTCCGATAAAGAGAATCTCACCCATGACACTTGACTGAGGAGCGAGAACCGGTGACATATCTGCCGGGAGTTCCTCAGAGAGGGTCACCATCTTTTCGCTTACAATCTGACGGGCACGGAAAACATCCATTCCCCAGTCGAACTCAACCCACACGAATGAGTATCCGAACATTGATGAAGAACGGACTCTACGGACATTGGTTGCACCGTTTACGGCAGTCTCTATTGGGAAACTGACAAGTCTCTCAACTTCCTCCGCTGCCATACCATGACAGTCGGTCATGATAACAACAGTTGGAGCCGTAAGGTCAGGGAACACGTCAATGTCCATCTTGCCTGCGGTGAATATTCCGCCAAGCACTACCAGTATTGCACCTAGCAATACCAGCATACGGTTCTTTATAGAGAACCTAATAATGCCATTAAGCCACTCCATAAATTACGATTAATGAACGTGTCCTGCGTGAGGGTCAAGAGCGCCTGATGAAGCTGAGAGCTTAACTAGGATTGCACCCTTGGATACTACTCTGTCACCTTCCTCAAGTCCCGAAAGGATCTCTGTGCTGATTCCATCAGTTGAACCTGTCTTTACCTGCACCTTCTCGAAGTACTCTGGAGTGAGCTGCTTGTATACGAAGTAGTCACCCATCTCCTCGATGATTGAAGACGATGGAATTGTAAGTGAAAGACCTGTATCCTGAGTATGGATATATGTCTGGACAAATGATCCTGGAAGGAAATCCGCCCTATTGTTCACCTGGAAAGTCACAGGAATGAGGTTAGATCCGTCTGATACTCCCCTTCCATATCCAAGCACCTTTCCAGAAAGGTCAGAAAGTGTCCATACCTTACCTGAGTTAAGGATTGAGAAGGTTGCATCTGAGATGTTTCTAAGGTTCTGGAAGTATCTAGGCTGAACCTCAGCACGAAGAAGGACTGTTGAGCTCTTGGCAACCACTGCAATTGGCTGTCCTGCCTCCACATACTGGCCGTTACGAACAAACACGCTTCTAACGAATCCGTCTACTGTTGACTTCACGTTCTGACCCTCAGAAGAGAAATTCCTTCTGAGGTTCTCATATGCTGCCTTTGCTGAATTGTATCTTCCTTCTGCTGCCTGAAGTTTGCTCTGAGAGACAATATTATCCTCTGCAAGGGACTTCTTTCTTTCAAAGTCAGCCTTTGCGAGATTGTACTCCGCCTCAGCCTCGGTGTACTTTACAGCCAGGTTGTTGTCTGACAAGCCGCCTCCGGCAATCTTGCAGATAACCTGGGATGCTCTCACCTGCTGACCCTCAACAAGAGACGAGAGGGATATGATACCGCTAGCACCTGCTACTACTGTCTGCTCGTCTGCCTGGGAGTTCTCAACTCTTGCCATTGTCTTTATTACCTGACCAAATGGTTCAAGCTTAGCTTCAGCTGTTGCGAACTCTACGCTCCAGCTCTTCTCCTTAGGGAATGACAAGCCATTTGCACTCTTGACTTCTGCTGCTTCTACAGCCTCGTGAGCTTCATGGTCGTCTTCAAAGACCTCGATAGGAAGGGTGAATGACTCACCAGCATAAGAGACTGTAAGGGTTCCTTCTCCGACTGTCTTTGG
>JAKSJT010000262.1 GCA_024402125.1 Bacteroidales bacterium | reverse complement strand
ATCCTGTCCAATACTCTTTACAGCAGGAAGGGACGGATCCTCCATCGCTCTTTGCATAAGAGACATGGTTGAGGTTGTAGCATCACTGTATAGACCCTTAGGAAGCCATCCTGAAGCATGGGATGAGAAAATCATACCGTAGCTCTTTACATGGAAGTTGTCCCTGATATAGGTGAGAGCGGACTTCATGGTGCTGGCAGTTGATGCTACCATGGAAGTATTCATGGTTAGAAGGGTATCCATAATTGGATTACCTCCTTTATCCTTGTAGAGCTGGATTATGACTGTTGGGGTAGGGACAGAATAGTTGCCGGAAGACACTGGCTGTCTGCTGACAATGAAAAGGAGGTTTTCGTTTCTTCCCTTTTTAGGAATATATCCCTCCTGAAGATCATTGATATCACTTGCAAGGTATGTGCTTAAGGAGTTGTATCCGGCGGAGTATAGAATAAGAGCTCTTCTGGACTCTTCACTTGGAAGTCTGTCAGCTTTGTATATGCCTTGAGGGGTCTGGTGAATCTCATCAAACCCGAACTTGTCATCGCAGGATGACAGAAGTCCTGCCACCGCAATCAAAGCCACCAATAATATTCCTTTACTCCTAAGCATGTGGCAAAGATAAATAAAAATGCTCTATATTTGCTGTATAGGTATGCTCATATGGATAATTTAGACACATCGCAGTTCAAATACTTGATAGATGAGTTCGCAGACTTGAAGGTCATGCGGTTCAGAGTTCCTGGCTGGGATAACCTTTCCTTTAGCCAGAAGGAATACACCTATCACTTGAGTGAAGCGGCTAAAGCTGGCCGTGACATCCTATGGGATCAGAACTTCAAGTACAATCTCACAATAAGACATGCCCTTGAGGCAGTCATTCAGTCTTATTCGGGTGATAGGGAAGATGCTCACTTCAAGGAGTTCCTCGTCTATGCAAAGAGAGTCTTTTTCAGTAGCGGAATTCATCACCACTATGCGGAAGACAAGTTCTTCCCGGAGTGCCCTATGGGGTATTTCCATATGCTTCTAGAGGAAAGTGGAGTCTCCGATAACATTGATGCAATCATAGCAATCATCTATTCAAAGGAGAAGTTCCTTCAAAGACGATGCACTCGATCGGATGTGGATGTTGTTAAAGAATCCTCTGTCAACTTCTATGAAGATGTAGATAGAAAGGAAGTGGAGCAGTACTATGAATCCATAGAAGATAAGAACTCGGTGACTCCGGTGTCATATGGTCTGAACTCTAAAGTCGTGAAGGGTGAAGATGGTGAGGTTAAAGAGATTCTATGGTGTCGTGAAGGGATGTACTCTGATGTCATCGAAGAAATCTGTCACCACCTGTCGAAAGCATCACTTGTCTGTGAGAACGAACACCAGAGAAGAGCTCTTGGTCTTCTGATAGAATACTACACAACCGGTGATCTTGCAGTCTGGGATGAGTTCAATATCGAGTGGCTGAAGGATACTGACGGAATCGTTGACTTTATCAACGGATTCATAGAGGACTATAATGATCCTCTTGGAAGAAAGGGAGCTTGGGAGGGTTATGTCCATATAAAGGATGTCGAGGCTTCCAAAAGAACTGAGAAGATGAGTTCTTCTGCCCAGTGGTTCGAGGATAACTCCCCAGTTGATCCGAAGTTTAAGAAAAAGACAGTAAAGGGAGTCTCAGCGAAGGTAGTCAACGCCGTATGCATCAGCGGAGACAGCTATCCTACTACTCCTATTGGAATCAATCTTCCTAATGCTGACTGGATAAGGAAGGAACATGGATCCAAGTCTGTGACAATCTCCAATATCACTAGAGCTTATGATGCGGCTGCGCAGGAGAGTCCTAGGAGTGTTCTTTCCGAGTTCGCGTATTCGGACGAAGAGATTGCATTATATAAGAAGTATGGTTCTCTGACAGATGAAGTGCATACGGATCTCCATGAGTGTCTGGGACATGGTTCAGGACAGCTCCTTGAGGGAGTGTCATCAACAGCAATGGGAGAGTTCGCTTCAACTTTGGAGGAGGCAAGAGCAGATCTTTTCGGTCTATACTACATTGCTGATCCGAAGATGGTGGAGCTTGGTATCCTTCCGGATATGGAGGCATATAAGGCTCAGTACTCGGGTTATATCCGTAACGGCCTTATGGTTCAGTTCAATAGAGTGGAACTTGGAAAGCAGAACACTGAAGCCCATATGCAGAACAGGCAGCTCATAGCTTCCTGGTGTTATGAAATGGGTAAGGATGACAATGTCATTGAGAAAAAGACTAGAGACGGTAAAACTTATTTTGTTGTCAATGATTTTGATGCTCTTAGAGGACTCTTTGCTAGACTTCTTGCCGAAGTGCAGAGAATAAAGTCAGAGGGAGACTACGCTAGCGGCAAGGCTCTTGTTGAAAAGTACGCAGTGAACATTGATCCTGATATTCATAGAGAAGTGAGGGAAAGATATGCCTCCCTTGGTCTTAAACCTTATGGAGGATTTATCAATCCGACTATTGTCCCTGTTGAGATTGGAGGAAAGGTCACGGACTATGAGATAGTCTATGGTGATGACTACCTTGCCCAGCAGATGGAATACGCTAGCAAATATTCAATCTTGTAAGATGCTTAGAAGACTACTGTCAGACTACGACTACTATCTTAGGATAGAGAGGGGGATGTCACCTAATACGGTGAAATCCTATCTTTCTGATGTCTCTGAGCTGTTCGCTTTTCTGAAAAAGGAAGACCCGAAGGAGATAAAGACGGATGATATTATTGACTATATCTCCAAGGTTACAACCATTGCTCCGTCAGGTGCCGGAAAGTCCCACAAGGATGAGGGCGGTATATCAAAAAGAAGTCAGAGCAGGATGCTTAGTGCTCTTCGCTCATTCTTCGGATGGCTTATCCTTGAGGGCGAAATCAAGGAAAACCCTTGCGATGGTATTGATTCACCAAAGCTTGGAAGGTATCTTCCGAGCGTTTTGTCGGTAGAGGAAGTTGAAGCTATTATGGACTCTGTCCCTCTTACAACTAGTCAGGGGATAAGGGATAGAGCAATACTTGAGGTGATGTACGGATGTGGTCTTCGTGTCTCAGAGTGCACCACCTTGAAGATATCCGACGTCTATCTTGATGAAGGGTTCATACGAGTTGTCGGAAAGGGAAATAAGGAGAGGGTGGTCCCTATCGGTGATGTTGCCATTGAGTGTGTCAAGGATTATTTGGCATGTCGTGGGGAAAGTGATCCGGATGCTGATGATATAATGTTTATCAACAAGTTCGGAAAACCTCTTAGCAGGGTGTCGATGTTTACCCTTGTGAAAAAGCAGGCAATGGCAGCTGGTATCCGCAAGGAGATTTCTCCGCATACGTTCAGGCACTCATTCGCAACACATCTTATAGAGAATGGCGCAGACCTAAGGGTAGTACAAGAAATGCTCGGTCATGAGTCAATCCTCACAACCGAGATCTATACGCATATTGATAGCAGCACATGGCAGGCGGCCGTGCTGAGTCATCATCCTAGGAATAATTCAGAGAAATAGAACTACTCAGCGCTAGCGGCAGCTTCCTCTGCTCTAGCCTTGTTGTAGCACTGACGACAAAGTGGCTCGTAGACATCCTTCTCACCAAGGACTACGAGTTTCTTGCTTCTTGAAAGTCTATGTGAGTGGTTAGCAAGGTTTCCGCACTTTACGCAGATTGCATGAACCTTCTGCACATCTTCAGCGATTGCAAGAAGTCCAGGCATAGGACCGAAAGGTTTTCCGAGGTAGTCTGTGTCGAGACCTGCGATAATGACACGCTTGCCTTTGTTGGCAAGTGTCTGGCACACTTCAACAAGGTCAGCTCCGAAGAACTGAGCCTCATCTACTCCTACTACCTGAGTGTCATCTTCCACCTCAAGCATCATCTTGCAGTCCTTGATAGGCTTGCTGAAGATCTTGTGAAGGTCATGAGAGACAACATCGCTGTCTGAGTATCTTGTATCGATTGCAGGTTTGAAAACCTCTATTTTCTGGTTGGCAAACTGGGCTCTTTTGAGTCGTCTGATAAGCTCTTCTGTTTTACCTGAGAACATAGAACCGCAGATGACCTCGATGCAGCCTGGCTTTTTTGTTGTGTTTTCTGAAAACATTTCGTTAATTTGTAATTGTCGTTAAGCAAATATAGTTAAATCTCACCTTATGGGAAAGACACAAAATGAAATTTTAGTAGAATTGAAGGCAGCACTCTCTGCCATCAAGGACCAGATAGATGTATTGGAGTCTAGAATCGCTGAACTTGAAGACGCTGTTCCTGAAGTGGTTGCGGCTCCCGCACCAGTGGTTGAGGAACCAGTTTCAACTCCAGAAGAAATTGTAGAAGAACCAGCACCAGCTGATCTTCCTGAGGAAGCTCCAGAGAGTATAGATATTACTCTTTCTGATGAGGATTTTGCAGCAGTAGCAGCTATGGCAGATCCATTTGGTGATCTTATTGCACCAGAACCTGCACCAGAACCAGAACCTACACCGGAACCAGTTGCTGAGCCAGAACCTGTTGCCGAGCCAGAACCTATCGTGGAGCCTGAACCTGTCGTTGAACCAGAACCCGTAGTAGAGCCAGAGCCTGTTGCAGAACCAGAGCCTATTGCTGAACCAGAACCAGTTGTTGAGCCTGAACCTACACCAGAGCCTGAACCAGTTGCTGAACCTGAGCCAATCGCTGAACCAGAACCGGTATCTGAACCAGAGGCAGCTCCATCACTTCTAGTTGAGGATATGCCAGCT
>JAKSJT010000261.1 GCA_024402125.1 Bacteroidales bacterium | reverse complement strand
TGTTGTCCCTTAAGATAAAGATGGATATTTTGTTGATTCTATGGGTAAGATAATTCAGGGTGGCAATTATGTCAGCAATCTTGTGACAGCATCAGGGTACATTGATGAGAAGTATGCAAGTTCGACATTGGCAGATTTTGGCTTGTTTCTTCAAAATGATGAATTTTGGAACAATCAGATAGAGCAGATATATGTCACAAAGGGAAGAAAGGGTGAGCATGTTGTGAGACTTGTTCCTCGTGTTGGTGAACAGATTGTGTATTTAGGCACATTAGATGATTATCAGAAGAAACTCCACCGCCTCAGGATATTCTACGATAAAGGTATGGGGACTGTGGGTTGGAACAAGTATTCAAAGATAAATCTTGAATACGCAAATCAGATAATCTGTACAAAGAAGGCTGCGAAATAGCTGCTGAAGATTTAATTAACTGAATAGAAGAAAAAACTGAATATATATGGATAATGATTTCATAGTAGCGATTGAATTGGGGTCGTCAAAGATCTCAGGAGTCGCTGGTAAAAAGAAAGATGGGACTATGCAGATTCTCGCTTATGCTGAAGAGAAATCTCTCGGATGCATTAAGCGCGGAGTTGTGTATAATATAGAAAAGACCTATCAAAGTGTAAACAATATTATCGCTAAGCTTGAAACTACGCTTAAGACTAAGATAAAGTATGCTTACGTTGGTCTTGGAGGACAGTCTGTTCGTTCATATAAGTGTGTCATCAAGCGCAATCTTTTGACTCAGAGCTATATAACAACTGAGGCTATTGATGCAATACGCCAGGAAAGTTATGAAATACCATATAGCGATTATGAGGTTCTTGAGAATTTCCCTCAAGAGTATACTGTTGACTCAAGTTCTATTGCAGAGCCTGTAGGCGTTATGGGTACAAACATCGAAGGCGAGTTTCTTGATGTCATTGCTAAACAGAAACTTCGCGCAAATGTGAGCACAGTATTTGCTAATACTAATTTGAAAATCGCTGATGAGCTGATATCTCCTCTTCAGCTTGCTAATAATGTTCTTACAGATGCAGAGAAGCGTTCTGGCTGCGCTCTTGTGGATTTAGGAGCGGAGACAACGACGCTTGTTGTTTATAAGAATAATATAGTAAGATATCTTGTTACCATTCCACTTGGAAGCAGCAATATAAATAAGGACCTTGCAACTCTTCAGATTGAGGATGCAGAGACAGAAGACGTGAAGTTGAAATTCGGTAATGCATGTCAAGATGAGGAAACGGATGAGATGGAAAGCTTGACATATAGCACAGGTGATGGTCGACAGCTTGATGTGGCTCTTTTGAAGAGTGTGATTGAGGCTCGTATTGCTGAGATTGTTGCAAACGTCGGTCAGCAGATTGTCAATTCAAACTATAGCGGAAAACTTCTTGCTGGTATCGTTCTTACAGGAGGTGGCAGCAATATGAAGAATATAGTCAAGGCATTTACTAACGTCACTAAGATCGAGAAGGTACGTGTCGCTAAGAAGGTGAATCAGACTGTTGTCAAGACATCAAATGCTGGTCCTATTGTTATTGAAAGTGCAGAGTCTATCTCTCTCCTCTCTCTCTTGCTTTCAGGCACCATACCTTGTGGTGGAGGTGTGACAGCTGCAAGTGGTAATGATTTGTTTGAGCAGCAGCAGAAAGATGAAGAACGACGCAAGCGTCAGGAAGAGATGGAAGCTCAGCTTAAGGAAGAAGCACTTAAGGCTACGGAGTTTGATGCTGTAAAGCAGAATATCCGTAATTCATACGACAAGGTTCAGAATAAGATTAAAGAACTTGAGAGATATGGTCGTGACAAGGAAGTTCGTCGTGACGCTAAGTCTATGGCTGACACTATCTTGGACGAAACATTAGGCGAAAAATATGACAAGGCTTATAAGGCTCTTGAAGGAAAGGATAAGTTTAAGCAGAGCCTCAAAGAAGGTTCTGAACTCGCCGAAAAACTCAAGCAGGCAGTTGAAGAGCTTAGCGAAAAAGTTGTGACTACAAATAAGGAGAATAGTACATGGGAACGCTTAAAGCGAGCAATCTCTGATATTGTAAATGAAGACAACAACTAAGTTTTAACTGCTATTTGTTAATTTGGAAAAAGTTTTAATAAGATATGCCAGAAGAATTTAATTTCAATTTCGCACAAGGATCTACAAGCATCATAAAGGTGATTGGTGTCGGTGGTGGCGGTAGTAATGCTGTTAATCACATGTATAATGATGGTATTCATGATGTTACATTTGTAGTGTGCAATACTGACAACAAGGCGCTTCAGGATTCTCCAGTGCCTGAGAAGATTCAACTTGGTAGTGAAGGTCTTGGTGCTGGAAACCGACCAGAGAGAGCCCGCAAAGCTACTGAAGAGTCTATTGATGCTGTTAAGGCTATGCTGTCTGATGGCACAAAGATGGCGTTTATTACTGCAGGTATGGGTGGTGGAACTGGTACGGGGGCCGCTCCACTCATTGCAAAGACTGCTAAGGATATGGGAATTCTTACTGTCGGAATCGTCACTATACCTTTCCGTTGGGAGGGTAATAAGAAGATAGACCAGGCTCTTGATGGAGTTGAGGAGATGAGTAAGAATGTTGATGCTCTCTTAGTTATTAATAATGAGCGTCTCCGTGAAATCTATCAGGATTTCACCGTCATTAAGGCGTTTGCTAAAGCTGATGATACTCTCTGTAATGCTGCTCGTTCCATCGCAGAAATCATAACTATGCATGGTATCATTAACCTCGACTTTAATGATGTCAGCACAGTCCTCAAGGATGGTGGCGTGGCTATTATGAGTACAGGCTATGGTGTTGGTGAGAATCGTGTAACAAAGGGCATTAATGATGCTCTTAATTCACCTCTTCTCAACAACAATGATATCTATAGAGCTAATAAGATTCTTCTTAGAATTTCTTTCCCTGGTGAGAATGGAGATGATGCTAATTCTGCCCTCATGATGGATGAGATGAATGAGGTGCATGAATTTATGGAGAAGATTAAGACTGAAGATGTAGAGACAAAATGGGGTCTTTCAGTTGACCCGTCTCTTACAGATCAAGTCAAGATTACCATCCTTGCAACAGGTTTCGGTGTTGAAGATATCGACTCTACAGAAATGAGCAATCGTCTTGTCGCTCGAGGACAGGAGCAGCAGCAAAGAGATGCTGAAGAAATAGAGGCTGCAGCAGAAAGGGCTACTCGCCGTGAGCGCATCTATGGCCCAGAGAAGAATCGCCGAAATATCAAGCGTCCAATCTATAGTTATATCTTCAGAGAGGAAGACCTTGATGATGATGATCTTATCAGCATGATAGAGACATCTCCTACTTATAAGCGTTCAAAGGAAACTCATCGTCAGATGACAGAGAATGCAAGTAAGACTGGAACAGAGAATGTTTCTGCTATTGTATTCTAATAATATTGATATACATAATACAGTTTTGCATGCTTCACTTGTTGTGTAGTTAAAGGGTTGTTAAAGAGATGTTAAAGTGACAAATGTCCGACAGTCTATCATCTCTTTAACTCCGAGCGAAGCGAAAGTATCCATATCAAGGTTTTTACAAATCTGCACTGTAGCATAATATAAATAGGGAGCATCTCTACGCTCCCCATTTGTCTTCTGTCTCTTTCGGGCGGTTCAGAAATCACGTAACAAGTGTGCCGACTCGGTCAGAAATCACTTCTTTTTGGTCGGCACGAGAATATATGTAAGAATTGAATGAAATATTTATTCTTGTGCCACTAAAAAATTTATGTTTAGTGGATTATGCGTCTATATTAGCATAAGTAGCGTTTCGCTCGATAAATTCTCGGCGAGGAGCAACATCCTCTCCCATAAGCATAGAGAATGTGTAGTCAGCTTCTGCTGCATCCTCTATTGTTACTTGCTTCAGGAGACGTGTTTCTGGGTTCATGGTTGTTTCCCACAACTGCTCTGGGTTCATCTCACCAAGACCTTTGTAACGCTGGATTTTTATCTTGTCTTCCTGTCCTTCACCGTAAGTGTCGATGAAGCGCTGACGTGCCATTTCATCATAGCAATATTCGCTTATCTTTCCCTTTGTGCACTTGTAGAGTGGTGGAGTAGCGATATATAGTCGTCCGTCGCGTATGAGCTGCGGCATGAAGCGGAAGAACAATGTCATCAAGAGTGTGTCGATGTGTGAACCATCGACGTCGGCATCGGTCATGATAATTGTCTTGTAATATCTGAGTTTATCATAACTTGCTTCTTTCTGGTCCTCTGGGTTAAGACCGAATTTCACTCCCAAAGCTTGGAAGATATTGTTTACCTCCTCGTGTTCAAATGCTTGATGCCATTTTACACGTTCCACGTTGAAAATCTTACCGCGGATTGGAAGGATTGCCTGGAAGTGTCGGTCGCGTCCCTGCTTAGCAGAACCGCCTGCAGAGTCTCCCTCGACGATGAACATCTCGCAGTTTGCTGCGTCCTTGTCTGAACAGTCAGCAAGCTTGCCAGGAAGGCCTCCTCCAGTCATAGGATTCTTTCTCTGTACTTTCTCGCGTGCAGTACGTGCTGCTACACGAGCTTCTGCGGCAAGCACAACCTTGTCGATGATCATCTTTGCTTCCTTTGGATGCTCTTCAAGGTAGAAAGACAAAGCTTCACCTACTGCTTGCTGTACAGCGCCTGCGACCTCACTATTTCCGAGCTTAGTCTTTGTCTGGCCTTCAAACTGAGGCTCTGCAACCTTTACAGAGATTACAGCAGTAAGACCCTCGCGGAAGTCCTCACCACTTATT
>JAKSJT010000260.1 GCA_024402125.1 Bacteroidales bacterium | reverse complement strand
AGCCTTTACGATAAGCTCAGAGAGTTCTCTAATTGTAAGCTCTTTACCAGTACCAACATTGATGTGGCAGTTTCTGATCTCACCAAGTGATGGGATTGCACCACCACGACCAGTAGAGTGGTTTCTGTCAACTGAACCGTCAGCCTTTGTGCCATAGTGGACACTTGAGTACTTCTCTATACCTATAATGTCTGAGAAGTCAACGTTGAGGAGAACATGAACGGAAGCATCTGCCATATCCTCTGACCAGAGGAACTCTCTAAGAGGAGTACCGGTTCCCCATAGGTTTACCTTGTTGTTTTCGATACCATACTTTGCAAGGATGTCAAGGATAGCCTGCTCACTTGCCTTACCGTCAACTCCAAGTACAGGTCTCTTGTCCATATCCTTTCTGATAGCATCCCAGTTGCCGTCGTTGATGAGTTTTGCAAGATAGATCTTTCTCATCATTGCAGGCATTACATGAGAGTTCTCAAGGTGGAAGTTATCGTTAGGACCATAGAGGTTAGTAGGCATAACTGCGATGTAGTTAGTACCGTACTGGAGATTGTAGCTCTCACACATCTTAAGACCGGCAATCTTTGCAATTGCATACTCTTCGTTTGTGTACTCGAGTGGGGAAGTGAGAAGAGCATCTTCCTTCATTGGTTGAGGTGCATTCTTTGGGTAGATGCAAGTAGAACCAAGGAATAGAAGTTTCTCGACTCCATGAGCATAAGCCTCGCTGATAACGTTGCACTGAATCTTCATGTTCATCATGATGAAGTCAGCGCGGTAGAGGTTGTTAGCCATGATACCACCTACGAAAGCGGCAGCAAGTACTACTGCATCAGGGTTCTCCTCGTCAAAGAACTTCTTGACTGCCACCTGGTCAGTCAGGTCAAGCTCTTTGTGAGTTCTTCCTACAAGGTTTTCGTAACCTCTGCTCTTGAGGTTATTCCAGATAGCTGATCCAACGAGTCCGCGGTGACCAGCTATGTAGATTTTTGCGTTCTTATCCAGCATGGCTATTACTTAACGATTCCCTTTTCAAGATACTCAGCAAGGTTTGTTCTAACCTTGAGTGCTGCACCTTCAACTGCAACCTTAGCCATATCAGACTCTACCATGATCTTAACAAGCTCCTCGAAGCTTGTCTTAGATGGGTTCCAGCCAAGCTTAGCCTTAGCCTTTGTAGGGTCGCCCCAGAGGTTAACGACATCTGTTGGACGGTAGAAGTCCTCGCTTACAGCAACGAGAGTCTTTCCGATGAGTGACTCTGGAACATTTCCTGAAACTGCAACACACTTACCAACTTCGTTCATACCTTCGCCTTCGAACTGAAGCTCGATTCCTGCGTGCTTGAATGCGTAGTATGCGAACTCTCTTACTGAGTGCTGAACTCCTGTTGCGATAACGAAGTCCTCTGGCTTGTTGTTCTGGAGGATAAGCCACATACACTCAACATAGTCCTTTGCATAACCCCAGTCACGAAGTGATGAGAGGTTACCAAGGTAAAGCTTGTCCTGAAGACCCTGTGCGATACGAGCAGCTGCGAGAGTGATCTTTCTAGTTACGAATGTCTCACCACGACGCTCTGACTCATGGTTGAAAAGAATACCAGAGCAGCAGAACATGTTGTATGCCTCACGGTACTCCTTAACGATCCAGAATCCGTAGAGCTTAGCAACAGCGTATGGTGAATATGGGTGGAATGGTGTGTTCTCGTTCTGAGGAACCTCTTCTACCTTACCATAGAGCTCAGAAGTTGAAGCCTGGTAAATACGGCAAGTGTTTGCAAGACCGCACTGGCGAACTGCCTCTAGAACACGGAGAACACCTGTTGCGTCAACGTCAGCTGTGAACTCAGGAGAGTCGAATGATACCTGAACGTGTGACTGAGCAGCGAGGTTGTAGATCTCGTCTGGACGAACCTTGTTAACTACCTGGATAAGGCTCATTGAGTCTCCCATGTCTGCATAGTGGAGGTGAAAGTTTGGCTTGCCTTCAAGGTGAGCGATTCTTTCACGAAAATCAACTGATGAACGGCGGATTGTTCCGTGTACATCATAACCCTTCTCTAGGAGGAATTCTGCAAGGTATGAACCGTCCTGACCGGTGATACCTGTGATAAGTGCTGTCTTCATAGTATTATTGATCTTATTGTATTTATTATTCATTGAAGGAATGAAACGGGTGATATCCTCACCAAGCGCTTCACTGATCTTAGCTACTGTTGCAGAAGAAAAACCGTTCTTTCCTGTCATCCATCTGCTGATCTCGGCTTCTTTCTTACCAAGGAGTTCAGCAAGATCTTTCTGTGACATGCCACGGCGGGCGAGAATTGAGGCGATGTTACGAACATAACCCTGGTCTCTTGATGCTTTTTCTTCTCTAGTCATAACTTAATAATCAAAGTGTTACTAATTCCGGATGCAAATATAGAGAGTTTGGAAGTGAATTCAAAAATATTGTTAAGTTAATTTTTGAAATTCTAATAAGTGTTAACTTCTTAACAATAATATTTGGAGTAATTGATAATTTGAGCTAAGCGGTGTGGTAAAAGAATGAAGGCGCAAAGCAAATTTAATCGCCTCACGCCTTCTGATAGTTATTGCTCTCGAAGTTCTAAGTTTTAAGCTTAGATTTCTGAATTATTTGAAGTAATTATGAAATGCTTATTTTGCATCCATTGCCTGGCAAGCTGTGATAGCTACCATCTTGTAGATATCATCTACTGAACATCCACGGCTAAGGTCGTTTACTGGACGAGCGATACCCTGGAGGATAGGTCCGATAGCGTCAGCGTTACCAAGTCTCTGAACGAGCTTGTAGCCGATGTTACCAACTTCGAGGTTAGGGAATACAAGAACATTAGCGTTACCTGCAATCTCTGAACCTGGAGCCTTCTTCTTACCAACTGATGGAACGAGAGCAGCATCTGCCTGAAGCTCACCGTCAATCTTGAGCTCTGGAGCAAGCTCCTTAGCAAGAGCTGTAGCCTCGATAACCTTGTCACAAACCTCATGCTTAGCTGAGCCCTTTGTAGAGAATGAAAGCATAGCAACCTTAGGATCTGCGAAGCCTGCAACGCTCTTTGCTGTCTGAGCTGTACATACAGCGATCTGAGCAAGCTGAGATGCGTCTGGAGCTGGAGTAACAGCAACGTCACCTACTACCATACTGAGGAGTCTGTGTGATAAGAAGCATAGCACCGCTGACACATGAAATGCCAGGAGCGCACTTGATAATCTGAAGAGCTGGACGAAGTGTATCACCTGTTGTAGAGAGTGCACCACTGATCTGTCCGTCTGCGTCTCCGCTCTTAATGATAAGACATCCGAAGTAAAGAGGGTCGAGTACCTGAACGCGAGCCTTCTCGATTGTCATTCCCTTCTTCTGGCGAAGCTGGAAAAGAAGCTGAGCATACTCTTCTGTCTTTTCGCTTGTAGCTGGGTCGATGATTGTAGCCTTTGAGATGTTCTTAAGACCAAGCTTGTCAGCGAGGGCAAGAATTTCGTCTGGGTTACCGATGAGAATGATGTCTGCGAGATCATCTGCGAGAGCCTGGTCTGCTGCAGTAATTGTACGCTCCTCGAGTGACTCTGGGAGCACAATGCGCTGCTTGTTAGATTTTGCACGCGCAATGATGTTTTCAATTAAGCTCATATTGTGACTGTTTTAGTATTTATTCTGTGTGCGTTGGAGAATCCATATTATCCAACATTGCAAAGATACTCAATTATTCTCTAAGTGATAGGGGAATAATGCTATTTGCTGACTGAGTTATCAACAAGTTAAGAACAGATACCGGTATCACATAAAACAAAGATTCCGGGCACCTCACGGCTGCCGGAATCTTGAAAAAGGTTATTAATTTTATATTTAGTGTTATGGATTTCTGAATTGCGTTTTTATTATAGAAACTCAACTATGTGAGATCAATTCCTGCTGCCTCGCATTCCTGACGGATCTCGTCAGTCCAGATACTTGACTGAATCTCTCCGATGTGAGCCTTTCTAAGGAGGTACATGCAGAGACGAGACTGTCCGATACCACCACCGATTGTATATGGGAGCTCTCCGTTAAGGAGTCTCTTGTGGAAGTAGAGTTCAGCCTTGAACTTCTGGTCTCTGATTTCAAGCTGCTTTTCCATTGCGGTCTCATCTACGCGGATACCCATACTTGATACCTCGAAAGCTCTTTCGAGCACTGGGTTCCAAAGCATAATGTCACCGTTAAGTCCGTTGTAACCGTCTGAGTTAGGTGTGCTCCAGTCGTCGTAGTCAGCGGCTCTACCGTCATGGATTTCTCCATTTGAGAGCTGTCCGCCGATACCTATAATAAATACAGACTTGTATTTCTTTACGATTTCATCTTCTCTCTCCTTAGGGGTAAGATTAGGGTAGAGCTGGAGAAGCTCTTCAGAGTGGATGAAGTGGATCTCGTCTGGAAGGATTGGAGTAATCTGAGGATACTCCACGAAGATCTTGTTCTCTGTTACCTTGATAGCCTCATAGATTCTCTTGACTGTCTTTTTGAGGAAGTCAAGATTTCTGTCTTCTTTAGTGATGACCTTCTCCCAGTCCCACTGGTCAACATAGATTGAATGAAGGTTGTCAAGATCCTCGTCAGGACGAAGAGCGTTCATATCTGTGTAGATACCACGACCTGGCTCAATGCCCATTTCGCCGAGCTTGAGTCTTTTCCACTTAGCGAGTGAGTGAACCACTTCTGCCATCTGGTCGTTTCTTGACTTGATAGGGAATCTTACTGGTCTTTCGATGCTGTTAAGGTCATCGTTGATACCTGTTCC
>JAKSJT010000026.1 GCA_024402125.1 Bacteroidales bacterium | reverse complement strand
ACATATCCGGAAATATCACTCTGATTTACAATCTTTCCCTCAAGCACAGGGAACATGAATGCATACGAGAGTATTAGGAAAAAGATAACCGTAAGGGCATATCCTATGGTCTTTCTTATTGTCTGTTTATTCATAAGCTATTTTATTATTGACTCAAGAAGGCTTACAAGCTTTTTTGAAAGCTCCCTTCTCGAATACTGTTCTATATCTCCTTCAATTGTTATCTGTCTGTTTTCTTTATAAGCCTGCCAATGTTCTCTAAGGCAAGCCTCAACTCCATCGTAATTGTCAAAAGAGAAGACCTTTCCTGCCGATGCTGAAGCAATAACCTGTGCCATTGCTCCGTCTTCCTGCCCGAATCCTATAATAGGTCTTCTGGATGCAAGATACTCAAACACCTTTCCTGGAAGGATCGGCTTGTAGTCAGGGTCATTTCTAAGAGGGAGAATAAGCACCGATGCTGACATCTGCTCTCTTACTGCCACCTGATGACTCTGGTACCCTAGGTCAATGACATTACCCATAAGGCCAGCTCTCTCAATAGAATCAAGGACTCCTTTATCCGTTGTTCCAACCAATCTGATACGAAGTTTCTCCCTAAACAGTTTATCCTCAGAATACAGCTTCTCAAGAGCATTCCATAAAGAAGAAGGATTGCCGTCAGATGGGAAGATTCCGGTGTGAACGATGTTGAACATTCCGTCAGGGGTCGCCTCCTGAGTAAAGTCAGACTCATCGTATCCGTTAGTTATCATCGCAACTGGAGTCTTTGTCCTTTCCATCATGTCTCTCTGTACTGATGGTGTCACAGTAAGAACCACTGTTGAGGAATCAAGCACTTTCTGCTCCAGTGCAAAATGTCTTTTCTCAGCCCATGAAGATAGTCCCATGTTCTTAAACCAGTACATCTTCGTCCAAGGATCACGGAAATCACTTATCCAAGGAATACCCATAGCCTTAGACAGCTTGAGTCCTATAAGATGCATTGACTGAGGAGGACCTGTTGTAACAATCACATCAACAGGATGCTCCTTCAAGTACTTCTTCAGGAATCTGACAGATGGTCTCACCCACCAAACTCGAGGGTCAGGGATAAAGCAGTTGCTTCGAATAAGAAGGCCAAGTGAAGGTTTACCCGGAGTTGAGGTAAGTGTCTTCATATCCGTTGAGCTCTTCTTTCCCATAAGCTTTCTGTAGATACCGTACGGTTCCACAATCGGGTGCTTTATAACCTCAACCTCGGATGGAATCTCTTCCTGAAGAGTATTGTCAATAGTCGATATCTCTGGGTTCTCCGGTGTATACACCACAGGCTGCCAGCCTAGTGACGGAAGATACTTTGAGAACTTAACCCATCTCTGTACTCCCGAACCGCCTGCCGGTGGCCAATAGTATGATATGACCAGAACCCTTTTCACTACCCTACAGAACTAGATTAGAGACAAAAATAATTGTAATCACAACAGGTGCCACATACTTGATCATAAAGTACACGACATTGAAAATTGCAAGATTGAACTTCTTCTCGCCACCATTTGTAAACTCATCCTTAACTTCTGCCTTTGACATCTTCCAACCGACAAATGCAGTAAACAGAATGCTACCGAAAGTCATGAGGAAGTTCGATGTCATCTTATCACAGAAGTCGAAGATTGTATTTCCCAAAATATGAACATTGGCAAGAGGTCCATATGACAACGAGCAGAAGAGACCAAGAGTCCAGCAACCTGCAACGATAATAAGAGTTGCCTTCACTCGGCTCATCTTCTTGTGGTCTACCATATATGCCACACCTGTCTCAAGCATGGAGATAGATGATGTGAGTGCTGCAAAAAGAATAGTCACGAAGAACAGGATTGCAACAACATCACTAAGCCAAGGCATATTCACTCCCATCTTTGCAAAGATAAATGGAAGTGTCTCGAAGATAAGACCAGGACCTGCACCTGGCTCAATGCCTGCAGCAAACACAGCTGGCATGATTGCAAAACCGGCAATCATAGCGAACACAAGGTCGAAGATAACTGTATAGATACCTGTTGTGAGAAGGTTTTCTTCCTTCTTAATATATGACGCATATGTCAAGATACATCCTACACCCAAAGAGAGGGAGAAGAATGCCTGACCCATAGCCGATAGAATTGCTGATGAAGTCAGTTTAGAGAAATCAGGTTTAACCAAGTACTTCACTCCCGCTGCTGATCCTGGAAGAGAAAGTGAATAGAACATGATAAGAAGGATGAGCACAAAGAGAACTGGAGTTGTAACCTTTGTGAACTTTTCAATACCGCTCTTCACTCCACCGATAACAACAACTGCGTTGAATGCTATGAAAAGAGTAAAGAAGACAAGTGGCATCCATGTAGAAGTGATGAAACCACCGAACATTGTTGAAAGGCTCTCTCTTACTACTGCCTCAGATGCAGTTGATGCGGCAGCCGCTCTAAGCTCTGGAGTTGTGAATGAGAATGAAAGAGACTTTACCAGGTACTCAATCGACCAACCTCCGACAACACTATAGTATGAGAAGATGATAAGCGGAGTGAACACTGTAAGAAGGCCCATCCACTTCCATGAAGAACCAGGAACAAGCTTGTCCATTGCACCAAAGGTACTGCACTGAGTTCTTCTTCCGATCATGGACTCTGAAAGGAAGATAGGAATGCAAAGAAATAGAGCAGAAAGAAGATAAACGATAATGAATGCAGCACCACCGTTCTGTCCAACCACGTATGGGAATCTCCAGATATTGCCAAGACCGATTGCTGAACCGGCCATTGCCATAATTGCTGTAAATCTACTGCCAAAGTTTTCTCTTGTATTCATATGGATATCTAGAGTATAAAGTTAGTAATGAAAATAAGCACAACTGCTGTTGGTGCTACCCAACGCATAAGGAAACGGACGAAATTGAACCAACGGATATTCTTCTGCTTTGTTCCTCCGTTTGTGAATTCATCCTTAAGATCTTCTTCCTTCATTATCCATCCTGCGAATACTACAGACAAGAATCCTGCAATTGTAAGAAGGATATTAGATGAAAGCCAGTCAAAGAAATCAAAGAGGCCCTTTCCTAAGATGTGAACATCCTCAAGAGGACCGAATGACAAAGAGCTGAAGATTCCAAGGCTACCGATAACAGCGAATACGATTACCGATGCCTTGCCTCTTTTGATTCCGAACTTCTCCACCAGATATGCAACAACAACCTCGTACATGCACATATTGGAAGTAAGTGCTGCAACCAGGATTGTAAGGAAGAAGATAATTGATACAATCGCACTGACTATTGGAAGAGTCACACCCATCTTGGAGAACACAAACGGAATTGTCTGGAAGATAAGTCCAGGACCTGCATTAGGTTCAATACCTGCAGCAAACACAGCTGGCATGATTGCAAATCCAGCAAGGATAGCGAACATCAGATCAGAAGCTGCTGTTCCAAGTCCGGAAACAAACAGGTTCTCGTCCTTGCTCACATAAGAGCCATAAGTAATGATAGCACCCATACCCAAAGACAGAGAGTAGAAGCTCTGTCCCATAGCATATGCAAATGTCTGTGCGTTCATCTGACTGAAATCAGGCTTGATCAGATAAAGAAGACCTGCCTTTGCTCCAGGAAGTGAGATTGAATAAACCATAATCACAAGGATCAGGACGAAAAGAACCGGCATTGTGATTTTGCTGAACTTCTCGATTCCGCCCTTGACACCACCTGCGATGACAACGCCTGTTGCAATAAGGAATATTGCAGCCATGATAAGCGGAGTCCATGTCTGTGATATGAAAGTTCCAAAGATTGCACTTGTCTGATCCGGTGCAGTATGGATGAATGTCATCTGGCAAGACTTGATAAGATACTCAAGAGCCCATCCTCCCACAACGCTGTAGTACGATGTGATGATAATAGGAATAAGCACAGGAAGGAATCCAGCAATCTTCCAGAATTTAGTTGGGCGAAGCTTTGCCCATGAACCATAAGCACTAGTTCTACTTCTTCTTCCGATAATTACCTCAGCAAGGAACACAGGTAAAGACAAAAGAAGAGTAGCGACAACATAAACGATGATGAAAGCAGCACCACCATGCTCTCCCACCATAAACGGAAATCTCCAGATCTTGCCAAGTCCAATGGCAGCACCCGCCATCGCCATACTGACGGCCAAGCGACATACAAAGCATACTCAATCTGATTTCTTAGCCATTTCAATAACAATACACTATAACAACGACTATATAAAACTACTACTATTTTCTAACGTATGTGACAAACTCGAAGTCATAACCAGTCTCAGGGTCTGTCATCATTTCAGAGCCTTCGCTCTTAACCCAGACCTCAGGATCGATTGCAGGGAAGAACACCTCAGCATCATCTATCTCTGTGTGAACATGGGTAACATATAGACAGTCCGCAGATTCCATGGCAGAAGCATATACTTTACCTCCACCCATAACAAAGCACTTGTCTGCCCCAGTCTCCTGGCAAGCCTTCTGAGCTGCTACATAAGCCTCATCCAATGACTTGACCTGAACAACGGCCTCAGGCAGCTCGCAGCCTCGAGTAATCACGATATTGGTCCTCTTTGGAAGAGGTCTTCCAATAGACTCATATGTCTTTCTACCCATGATGGCAGGATAACCTGAAGTTGTTCTTTTGAAAAACTTCAAGTCCTCTGAAATATGCCATGGGATATCGTTTCCCTTTCCTATCGCATAATTATCAGCGATAGCTACAATGATACACTTCTCCATGATTACACTGCAACTGGTGCCTTGATAGCAGGCCATGGGTCATATCCCTCAAGTGTGAAATCTTCATACTTGAAGTCAAACAGATCTTTCACTTCTGGATTAAGCTTCATCTTAGGAAGAGCTCTAGGCTCTCTTGAGAGCTGCAAGTTAACCTGCTCAAAGTGGTTGAGGTATAGATGTGTGTCTCCTGTTGTGTGAATGAACTCACCTGGTTCAAGACCGCAAACCTGAGCAAGCATCATTGTCAGAAGAGCATATGAAGCGATGTTGAAAGGAACACCAAGGAAACAGTCTGCGGATCTCTGATAGAGCTGACATGAAAGTTTGCCATTAGCCACATAGAACTGGAAAAGGCAATGACAAGGAGGAAGAGCCATCTTGTCTACTTCTCCTGGATTCCATGCGCAAACAAGAATTCGTCTTGAATCAGGATGGTTTTTGATAAGATCTACTATTCCTGCAATCTGGTCAACTGTTCTACCGTCAGTTGTCTCCCATGATCTCCACTGCTTTCCATAAACTGAACCAAGGTCTCCGTTCTCATCTGCCCATTCATCCCAAATGTGAACTCCGTTATCGACCAGGAACTTGATGTTTGTATCTCCTTTAAGGAACCAGAGAAGCTCATATATAACACCCTTAAGGAAGACCTTCTTTGTTGTCAAAAGAGGAAATCCATCTGCGAGATTGAATCTCATCTGGTGTGCAAAAATACTCTTTGTACCAACGCCTGTGCGATCTGTCTTGACCACACCGTTGTCCATTATTTCTTTAAGTAGATCTAGATACTGTTTCATGAAAGTTCGTTTTTATATTATTTTACAAGGAAGGCATAAATGATAGCCTCGCTGTATACTTCTCCTGCCTTAAGCACTGTTGTTGGATACTCTGGTCTATTTGGAGAATCAGGGAAATGCTGGCATTCGATAGCAACTCCGCCATAGTCCTCGTATGTGTGGCCATTCTTTCCTGCTGGACATCCTGTAAGCCAGTTACCGGTATAAACCTGAACAGCAGGCTGAGTTGTTGTAATTCTTAGAACACGGCCACTCTCTGGAGAGTATAGCTCAGCTGCTGTCTGAAGCTGTCCCTCTTCTCTTCCGTCAATCACGAAGCAGTTGTCATAACCCTTGCCGTAATTGATTGCCGGGAAGTCTGCATGAATATCTTTTCCGAGAAGCTTTGGTGTTACAAAGTCCATTGGTGTTCCTGCAACGGACTCAGACTCTCCAAGCGGAATAAGAGTATCATCTGTTGGAAGATATTCTGACGCATTGAGATAAAGCTCATGACCAAGGATGTCGCCATTACCCTCTCCGTTGAGGTTGAAATATGCATGGTTAGTCATGTTAACTACTGTAGTAGCATCAGACTGTGCTGTAAATGTCATCTCAAGCTCATTGTCCTCATCCCATGAGAAGTGAGCCACAACCTTGAGGTTAGCGGGGTATCCCATCTCACCATCCTCTGAGAAATACATAAACTCTACGGCATTCTCAACGATACGGCTTTCCCAAATCTTGTTCTGGAAACCTTCAGGACCACCATGAAGATGGTTTGGACCATTGTTTACAGGAAGAGTATACTCTTTACCTTCCAGTGTAAACTTACCTTTAGCGATTCTGTTCGCAAATCTTCCAGGACACTTTCCAAGACATGGTCCATCGTTAATATAGCTCTCTGCCTTCTCGTAGCCAAGTGCTACATCAGCCATGTTACCATCTCTATCTGGAACTATTACCGATACGATTGTTGCTCCCAAATCACTGAGAACAACGCTAGCTCCCTTAGAGTTGGTAAGTGTAAACTTACTGATCTGTTTTCCATCTGGGGTTGTTCCCCAAAGTTCCTTTTTGATTTCCATATCGCTAAATTGGTTATTAATTGTTCTTTGTAAAACTACTCAGCCATGCCAATACTTTTTCTGTTGGAGCATCCTTCATTATCACTTTCTTGTCCTGGTCAAGGATGTACATTGAAGGTATTGCCCGAACATTGTAGCTGGTGTCTGTTCTTATTGTATACTTATGGTCATATCCACTTATCCAACTGCTAGGATAATTGACGGCATATTCCTTCCATTCCTGAATGTCCCTGTCAATGTAAATATTTACAACAGCCAGTTTACCGCTCTCTATCGCTGATGAGATATTCTGTCTTGCCACCAAAGCATCAATAATCTCACTACAAGCAGGACAACCAGGGTTACTGAAAAACAGCAGGGTTGCATCTGACTTGATTGAATACAAAGAACGAGTCTTTCCTTTCAGATCCTTGAACGAGAAATCAGCTGCCTTTGTTCCATACTGATTGAGTTCGCACATTTGTGCATCAAATCCATATGCCGGTCTCATATCTTCATCAACAACTGTTGATGTGGAAAGACGCTTGACAAAAGGAAGATAAATATCCTCGTTTCTAACTGGAGAATTTGGGTCATAGAAATACTTCTTTGTCAATTCAACCAGCCTTTCAAAAACTTCAGAAGAAGAATCCTCAACTTCTTCATACTCTATCCTGTCAAAGAACACCTTCATTGCCTGCTGGGCATCCTTAACAGACAACCTGGTTTCAAGTAATGTCGCAAAAGATCCCATTGCCATATCCACATCCTGATTAGCAACACCAAGCAGCATTGTTGAATCCGTTGGATATTCAGAATAGTCCTTAAGGTATTTATCCCAAAAGTGCTCTGCTATGAACTTTATTATCTCTTCAGGATCAGTGTAAGCCGATGGCGCTGACGTCAATGTAGGGAAGGACTTATTCACATTATCCGAAGCTCCTTTTCCTGCATTTTTGCCAGAGCAACTTACCAGTAAAACTGATAAGATAACCATCACAAAGAGAGTATGTAAAGACTCTTTTATAGAGCGCATTTCGGCAAAATAATTAGTATATAATCAAAACAAACAAAGATAGTAATTTTGAGAGCATTAAGAAAGACTACAGGCAGTTAAGACTAGCAATAGGTTATTTTTATTATTTTTGCTTTATCCATTGTTTATTGAATGAAATTCAACAGTAAGTCACGCCATCTTTTGGCTGCCAAATATCTCCTATCCTTAACGTTTGCCGGGATTTGTTCCATCTTCTCAGCAAATGCCCAGTTCTACACAGATGGCACAGATCCTGGTCGCATCAAATGGTCTCAAGTTCAAACCCAAAACTTCAAGATCATTTATCCTAGCGGTCTTGACTCTCTTGCTAGAGTTTATGGACAACAGTTGGAGAAGTGGCGTATCCCTGTTTCCAGCAGTGCTGGCTATGCTCCAAATCAGCAGTACAAAAAACCGATGCCTGTAATCCTTCATTCATTCACCGGTGATGCCAATGGCTCCGTTACCTGGACACCTAAACGAATGGATCTTTACACGGTAAAAGATGCTTACAGCTCTGAACCTATGCCTTGGGATCAGAACCTCGCCATTCACGAGTCAAGACATGTCTCCCAAATGCAATTCGGTTTTGATGGAGCATTTAAAATAGGACACTACCTCATTGGAGAAATGATGGAAGGCGCATTATCCGGTGTTTATCCAAACGTGGCCTTCTTTGAGGGAGATGCCGTTGTTGCAGAAACAGCTCTAACCAGAAGCGGAAGAGGACGAACCGCAGACTTCCTGGAATGGTACCGTGTGTCTCTGGACAATGGAGACATGAGGAACTATTACAGATGGAGATATGACTCTCAAAAGAAGTATACACCCAATCACTACACGATAGGATACTTCACAATAGCAGGAGTCCGTTACCTCTACGATGCTCCTCTATTTGTTCAAAGATATTTCGAAAGACTTACTCATGGTAATCCTATCCGATTCAATAACTTCCAAAAGACAATAAAGGAGTTCTCCGGAAAGAAATTCAATGAGTCTTTCCAGGAGATTTCTCAGACGTTCCTTGATATCTGGCAGAAAGAAGACGCACTAAGACTTCCTATACGGTCTTACGAGCCTGTCGTGTCTTTGCCAAAAAGATACACAGAATACAAGAGTGGAGAATTTGACTCTACAGGCAACTACTACGCTGTCAAGCGATCTCTGTCAGACCCAGTATATCTTGTAAAGATTTCACCGGAAGGAAAAGAAGACATCTTACGCCCATTCTCTGCAACGACAAGCAAACTGGTGTATTCCGCTTTGCAGAATAGACTCTACTGGAGTGAAGGAATAAATGACCCTAGGTGGGATATGAAGAAAGACTCCAGAATCAGATTCATGGACCTTGATTCCAAAAGGATTCATGATCTGACAACTGAAGGAAGATACTATAATCCATCTATCTCTGCAGATGGTAAAACTATAGCTGCTTCTGAGTATCCGATTGAAGGTGGGTCATGCATAAGCTTCTTGTCTACCCAAAACGGAGATCTTATCGGTAGAATCGTCATGCCTGGAAACCTACAAGTTGTGGAAACAGCATGGGTGAAGGATACACTATACGCATCTGTACTCGACGACAACGGATACAGTATCTATACCGTTTACAGCAATGCAATCATTGAAGAGGTTCTTCCTTCTCAGCCTACCAAAATAAAGAGCTTAAAGAACTACGAAAACGGAGTTTCATTTGTCTGTGACATTACTGGCGTCAATGAAATCTATACCTTAGTGAACGGATCTTTGTCTCAGATTACTTCATCAAAGTATGGTGCATCTGAATACGCTTTCAGTGGAAACACACTCTGGTTCTCCAATCTTATCCCTGAGGGTAGAATACTCTCAAAGGGAGATTCTTCACCTGTTGCCAGCAACGTACCTTTCATAGCACACAGCTACCCTATTGCAGACAAACTGTCTGAACAGGAAAAGGAGCTCGGTAATAGCGAGAGATTCACCGATGCTATATTCTCCGAAGTCAAACCTTATAGAAAAGGTTTGAACCTTTTGCATATACATTCATGGGCACCGGTCTATTTCAATCAGAATACAATAGATGACATAAGCTTTGATATTACCAACGAAGATATGGGAATTGGTGCTACTGCCTTTTTCCAGAACAGTTTGGGAACAGTGCATGGATCTGCTGGATACAGCCTCCACAAAGACGAATACTCAAAGACATGGAAGAACTCCGGTCATCTGAAACTCACATATGAGGGATTCTTCCCTATTTTCGAACTACAACTTGACTTCAACGACAGAAACAATATTCAGTACGGATGGAAAAGAACTCATGGAGACGGCTCAATGTCAATATTCTCAACAATGGGAAGAATACTTGATTCTCCAAACCTATCCGGTAATCTTCTTGTTTATGTCCCTCTAAAGAAAAACTCAGGAGGTTTGTTTAGAGGTCTTGTCCCTCAAGTGAAATACAACTTCTCAAACGATTGGTTCAATACATCTCTTGTAACGCTTACTCAATCAGGTAACCTAGACGGATCTTCTGTAGAAAGGTTTGAAAAGATTTCTGATGGAAAGAATATTCCTATGCAGAGCATCACAGCTTCTGTCAGAGGATATATCATTCAGGGCACTCCGTCTTCATCAATCTTCCCTAAACTTGGCGTTGGATTCGAGACTGGATTTAGAGAAAGACTTGGCCTGTCAAGTGTATACAAACCATCAGCATACATATACACTTATGGGTATCTTCCTGGTGCAACACGTGATCATGGATTTAAACTCTCTACAATATATCAGCATGAATTCGGTGATGGTATCTTTAGGGAGAATGTCGTCAACACAAGACCAAGAGGATTCGCAGATTCATCTCTATCAAGATGGCTTGCCAACAACGAGAAGAATCAGTTCAAATTCTCAGTTGACTACGCTATGCCAATTCTTCCTGTTGACTGGTCTTTCCTCTGTCCTCTATTCTATATCAGGAATTTTGAGATAATACCTCATTTTGACCTTACTACCGCTGCATCAAGCTTTGTATATAGCGCTGGTTCTGAATTCAACGTTCATCTCGGAAACTTCCTATGGCTTCCGTATGACACAAAGTTCGGTATCACCTGCAGCTACAATGGAGGTCCTGCATACAATAAACTCCTTTTTCAAGGAGTATCCCTTTCAAGGAGCTATGTTGGTGTTGTGTTTAATGTTTCTATGTAAAGATGAGATCTATCTCATGATTGAAGAGATCCAGTCCTGATCTACTGTTGCAAAACCCTTCACTGCTGTTGTCTCCTGGTTTCTGGAAACAATACCTCTACAGTCTTCATAGACATTAAATCCGATGTTGACACCTTCCATCTTTCCATCACATGGATAAGAGAAGAAAATGTCATTGTCTGGTCCTGCCATCTTGTAGAACTTGAATGGAGCCTCAAAAATCATCGAAGCCTTGTTCTTTCCAAGCTTTTCGGCAAGTTCCAACTTAGTCACATACTTACACATCTCAATAATACGATCATCTAGATTGGAGTCAAGTATATTAACCTTTTCTATCAGGTTTCCGACATCTGTAACCCTTCTTAATGTATAGCCATCCAATCCTTCCAACTGACTTGAAAGAAGAGCAACCTTATCCTCTGAAATTGATCCTTCAGGAAGAAGCCATACCATGAATTTAGTATCAGGGTCATGGTATAGACATGGATACTTGATAAGATTAATGGATCCGCAATGAGGACACTCCCAAATAAAGATAGCACCAGTTTTCACACTCTCCTTCAATTCTGGATCCTGTGCGACGTTGATACTATTATAAATTGAGACCTCGTGCGAACCTGAGCACTTGGAACAATTGACTGTTACTGATGAAATAGAAGCCATATTTATTTTCTAGAATCAATCCAAACCCAAAGTTTATACATAAGATACCCCCATGCAAGGAAAAGAACTATGGCTAACCATAATGGCAATCCCGATGAGTATGTATCCATTCTTAATATCTTTTCAAAGTTAGGAATATCTGCATAATAATATGCACCCGCACCGAAATCTAGTCCTTCAACTAGTCCAATGCGATTTGCCATTATATAAATAGCTGTAAATAAAATGGCAACCACCACGATGATGGTCGCCACTTTATATATTAATTTACCTCTTCTTGACATTAGCTCAATGTAGGAATTGGGAAGAGTACTCCTGAGAGGAGGAACCATACAGCAAACATAGTAAGGAGGATGTTGAATACCTGGCCGATAAGATAGAGCCAGAGAACCTTACCACCCTGCATCTGCTTAGCGATCTCCTTGAAGTTTGTATCAAGACCGATGCTTGTGAATGCAAGTACGAATGCCCAGTTCTTGTACTGATCGAGAACCTTATTGATTGCGCTTACGCTATCACCGCCAAATACTGGCTGGAAGATAAATGAAGCAACCAATGATGCAATAAAGAAACCGATGATGAACTTAGGGAATCTCTTCCAGATTTCATTTGCACCAACCTTGTTAACACCGCTATTATCAACGCGTGTTGCGAAGAATACAGCAACAAAGAATGCAATAAATCCGATAAGGATGTTCTGAATCATCTTAACAAGAACAGCTGCCTTCTCAGCCTCACCGCCAAGTACTGAACCAGCAACGGCAACAGCACCTGTGCTATCTACTGTACCTCCGATGAGAGCACCACCCATAATAGGAGACATGTTAAGAGCCTTGATGATAACAGGCTCAAATACCATCATGATAACAGTGAAGATAATTGAAACTGAAACAGCCATTGTAAGGTCTGTCTTCTTACAGTTAGAAGCAGCACCAGTAGCGATAGCGGCACTTGTACCGCAGACACTTGTTGCTGATGCAAGAGTAATGACAAGAGGTTTGTTATCCATCTTGAGAACCCTTGTTCCAAACCACCACATGAAGATGATTACAACAGGAGTAACGATCCATGCAATTCCGAGTCCATAGAGACCGAACTTTGCAATGTTTGAGAAAAGGACTGAGAAACCCATGATAACGAGTCCAGTCTTAATGTAGAATTCGGTCTTAACAGCTGGTTTAAGCCACTGTGGTACACCCACAGTATTTGAAATGAGAAGACCTACGATCAATGCCCAGAATGCCCACTCAAGGTATCTGTTGAGTGTGAACTCAGCACTGATAAGACGAACTACTAGAGCAAGCACAAAAAGGCCAAGGAATGCAGGGATATACTTCTTTACTTCCCCACCCTGAACCTTAACTCCAGCAGTGAAAAGCAAGCCAAGAACCAGAATGGTTACAAGGGTCTTGCGCCAAAATGCAACCTGAGCAAATTGCTGACCAAGAGCAGCAAGAGTTGCGGTATCAGATTCGCCAACTCCCCAGGTGCCAAATTTAAGGGCAGAAAAATCAAACCAACCGGTAAGACCTGCCACGCATCCGAGTGCTATGATGATAGAACCGATCCAGACTGTCAACCAGTCTTCCTTCTTCCACCATGCCTCAGAAGTTTTACTATTAACTCCCATAATGATAAATAAAAATTAGGATAATTTATTTCTATTCGACCTTTCTAGCACCATCACTTATGACTACATCATAAATCTTAGGTGCATGACCGAACTTAGCAGTAAACTGCTCAGTTGCGGCGTTAACAAAGACGTCTGCGAGTTCGTCCTTGACAAGGTTGATTGTACAACCACCGAAACCACCACCCATTACTCGTGAGCCAGTGACATCGGACGTACGTGCAAGTTTGTTAAGGAAATCGAGTTCTTCGCAAGATACCTCATAGAGGCGGCTGAGACCGAAGTGTGTCTGATACATCATTTCGCCGACAGTCTCATAATCTCCCCTCTCTAGAGCATCACATACATCAAGTACTCTTTGAACCTCTCCGATCACATACTCTGCTCTAAGGAAATCCTCCTGAGAAATCTGATCACGGACCTCATCAAGCCATACTCTCTTAGCGTCACTAAGGAAATCAACCTCAGGATGATTCTTCTTAATGGCAGCTGCCGCATTTTCACAAGACTGACGTCTCTGATTATATGCAGAGGAAGCTAGTTCATGCTTTACGCATGAATCGATGAGAATGAGTTTGTATCCCTGTGGATCGAACGGGAAATACTTATATTCAAGAGTCTTGCAGTTAAGACGGATAAGACTACCCTTCTTTCCGAAGCATGAAGCAAACTGGTCCATAATACCACATTTAACTCCACAGTAGTTGTGCTCTGTGCTCTGTCCTATCTTTGCAAGTTCGAACTTGTCAATGTTGTTTGAATAAAGCTCATTGAGTGCATATGCGAATGCACTTTCCAATGCTGCCGAAGATGATAGACCTGCTCCTAGAGGAACATCACCTGCAAACACGCAGCTGAAAGCTTCTACCTTTCCTCCCCTTTTAATAGTCTCACGGCATACTCCGAAGATGTATCTCGCCCAACTCTGTGAAGGAGCATCTTCTTCCTGGAGACCAAATTCGCAGTATTCATCATAATCCAAAGAATAAGCCTGAACCTTTGAAAGACCATTTGGCTTAATCTCAAGCATTATACCCTTGTCAATAGCACCTGGGAATACATAACCTCCATTATAGTCGGTATGTTCTCCAATGAGATTGACTCTACCAGCTGAAGCATAAATATCTCCCCCTGTACCAAACAAGGTAATGAACTTATCATGAATTCTATTTTTCATAATACCTAATCTATAAAAACGAATTTCACCTAATTCGCAAATTTAATGAGATTTCCGTGAATAGGAACATATTATTCATAATAAATTTGCATATACTGAATAATATACATTCTGATTGTAGATATTTTGATAATCAAGGGTTTATCATTGTCTTTCCATTACAAAAAAAGAAGGATAGACCTTATAAAGATCTACCCTTCTCAAAACCAAATAATAGATTTGTTATACGTTAAAGAGGAAATGCATAATGTCGCCATCCTGGACAACATATTCTTTTCCTTCTGTTCCAAGCTTTCCTACGGCTCTAACAGCAGATTCAGACTTATACTGAACAAAGTCTTCATACTTGATTACTTCTGCTCTAATAAAGCCTCTTTCGAAGTCTGTATGAATAACACCAGCTGCTCTAGGAGCCTTATCACCCTTATTGATTGTCCAAGCACGACATTCATCAGATCCTGCTGTAAAGAATGTCTGAAGGTTCAAAAGATGATATGCACTCTGAATGAGACGAACAACACCAGACTCCTCAAGACCCATTTCCTCAAGGAACATCTGTCTATCCTCATAGCTCTCCATTTCAGCAATCTCAGACTCTGTTCTAGCTGAAATAATCAAAATCTCAGCATTCTCGTCCTTCACAGCCTCTCTTACTGCCTCAACATAAGCATTACCTGTAGCAGCTGAAGAATCATCCACATTACAAACATACATTACTGGCTTGTTTGTAAGAAGGAAAAGATCATGAGCCATCTTCTCCTCATCTGGATCCTTAGGAACAACTGTACGGCAAGAATTACCCTGAAGAAGAGCCTCCTTATATCTGTAAAGAAGATCAACAAGCTTCTTAGCATCCTTATCTCCCGCTTTAGCCTGCTTTTCGGTCTTTGCTATTCTAGCCTCTACTGTTTCAAGGTCCTTAATCTGAAGCTCAGCATCGATTACTTCCTTATCTCTTACTGGGTCTACTGATCCGTCAACATGAACAATATTTGGATCATCAAAACATCTCAAAACATGCAAGATTGCATCTGTTTCTCTAATGTTGGCGAGGAACTGGTTACCAAGACCTTCTCCCCTACTTGCACCCTTTACTAGACCTGCAATATCAACAATATCTACTGTTGCAGGAACAACTCTCTTAGGATTACAAATGTCAGCAAGAACCTCAAGACGCTTGTCAGGAACATTTGTAGAACCAATATTAGGTTCGATTGTACAGAAAGGAAAGTTTGCACTCTGAGCCTTTCCTGAACTTACACAATTGAAAAGTGTCGACTTACCTACATTAGGAAGACCGACGATTCCACATTTCAAAGACATACTTACTTTTTAAATTTAAGCCCGGCCATTTGAGGTCGGGCTTATTATTCTGAATACCTCAATTAAAGGTTATTCTATTAATAGAAACGTGCTCTGTTATCCTTTACGTCAGCATCATTCATCATAACTGGAAGAATTGTCTGAACGTAATAGTTGTTAACCTGTGCAGCTGCTGTCTTAGCATCGTCCTCTGTGTAGTATGAACCCATGTCACGACCTGTAACAGTGAATACATATGCACCGATAGAACCCTTAACAGGACCTACAAGCTTTCCTTCTGGAGCAACTGAAGCAGCACCAACGAATGCTGGATCAAGAGCCTGTGAAGTAAGTGAAGTAAATGTAACATCACTCTGTGAGCTAACTGTTGTACCGAGCTTCTCAGCTACTGCCTGAATATCTGTACATCCAGCGATCTTCTCAGCAACTTCCTTTGTTGTCTTCTCAGCAACCTTGTCAGAATAGAGCTGCTGTCTGATAGACTGAGCAGCCTCAGCAACTGTAGCATATCCTTCCTTGTGAATATCCTTAAGTGTTGCAATGAAGAAGAAGTTGTTGTTAACTGTAATGATGTTAGAAACCTTACCCTTCTTAGCCTCGAATACCCAACGTGTGAGTTCCTTAGCCTGATCAATAGCACCATAAGATGTTGTGCTCTCAAGAACGTTGTTCATAGGGTGTGAGTAAACACCGAGTGAATCAACAGCCTTCTTATAGTTAGCATAGCTACCAGCTGCCATTGTAGCAAACTTGTTAGCCTTAGCATAGTAATCGTTGATTGTCTCTCTGCTAGCGATAGACTCCTTCTGAAGAATAGCAACCTGCTTCATAGTAACAGGAGCTGACTTCTCAGAAACAACTACTACATGTGTACCATAAGATGTATTGAGAATGTAAGGCTCATTTACCTTTGCATCAAATACTCCCTCGAAACCAGGAATCATATAATCCTGTGTCATTGTTCCGATAGAACCAAGCTCACCGTTATCAGCTGAACCCTTGTCTGCAGAATACTCTGCTGCGAGGTTTGCGAAGTTCTCACCCTTCTTAACAGCAGCAAGTACTGTCTCAGCTGTTGCCTGAGCATCCTCACCCTGGAGAAGAATGTGCTTTACATAAGCTTCCTCTGAACGCTGTGCTACATTCATGATTCTAGCAGCATAGAATACGTTACCGTCACGAACGATTGCAGATGCACCTGCATTGTTGTTTGTAACGAAGTCATTGATTTCAGAGTTAACACCGTTAAGTGAATTATCCTTAAACCAGTACTCTGAATAAGGTCTGTCAGAATTCTTAAGAAGGAATGTCTTCATGTTAGATGTAGTTGTGAACTCATCATAGATGTTAGACATAGCCTCATTTGTTGCTGCAATATCCTCGTCAGATGGCTTGATCTCGTATACTACATACTCGATGTCTCTGTTAGCTACTTGCTTGAAGAATGACTTATGGCTGTTATAGAATGCCTTGATCTCGTCATTAGAAACAACGATTGTAGAATCAACACCATAAACATTGAAAGGAACCATTACGAAGT
>JAKSJT010000259.1 GCA_024402125.1 Bacteroidales bacterium | reverse complement strand
ATACGTAAGTAATTGAAATTTATATAATTGTTAAATTTTTAACGAATCATTGTAAAAAGATTAATTGTCCGGTTTGTTTATTTGAAAGCAAATCGTTAACTTTCGATAAATTATCCAAAATTTTGGATAAATGTGACAAAACGTCAATTTAATTCAATATTTATGTTCAAACAACTCATTAAGAAATGCTGTTTGACTGTGGCATTAGTAATGTCATTGTCACTTGGCCTGTCTGCCCAGAACATTACAGTTAAGGGTAAGGTTTCTGATGCTAATGGAGAACCTATTATTGGTGCAGCCGTTATCATAAAGGGATCTAAGACAGGAACATCTACAGACTTGGACGGAAAGTATTCGATTTCTGTTTCAAGAGATGGTACACTCCAGTTTACAGCCCTCGGTTATGAGGATCAGGAAGTTGCTGTAAAGGGTCGTGCAAGCATTAATGTCGTACTTAGCGACAATGCTGAAAGACTTTCAGAAGCAACTGTAACTGCTGAGTTCGGTATGAAGCGTGTTGCTCGTTCTGTTGGTTCTGCTATTCAGAGCGTCAAGGCTACAGATATTACCGAAGCTGGACGTGAAAGTTTCGTTAATGCTCTTCAGGGTAAGGTTGCCGGTATGACAATTACATCTACAGGTGGTGCTCCAGGTGCATCTACATCTGTTGTCCTCCGTAGTGCGACATCTATTTCTCAGAGCAATCAGCCTCTTTATGTTGTCGATGGTGTTCCAATCAACAACTCGACAATGAACTCATCAACAGACTTCGCATACGATGATGCTGTATCAGCATATAGTATGGACTTCTCTTCTCGTGGAAACGATATTAACCCAGAGGACATCGAGTCTATGACAATTCTTAAGGGTGCAGCTGCAGCTGCTCTTTATGGATCAGATGCTTCTAACGGTGCTATTATCATTACTACTAAGAAGGGTAGCGCAGGTCGTGGTAAGGTTTCTTATAGCAACTCATTCCGTTGGGATAAGGCTTATGGCCTTCCTGAGATTCAGGATGTTTATGCTAATGGTGCGTATGGTACAACTAACTACTACTACACATCAAGATATGGTGCACCATATCCAACAGACATGAAGCTTTACAACAACATGGAGTCAATTCTTCAGACAGGTTTCTCTCAGACACACAACGTATCTGTTGAAGGTGGTACAGAGAAAGTAACTGTCCGTGGTGCTGCTTCATATACAGGACAGACTGGTATTGTTAAGACTACAGATTACAATCGTCTTAACCTCACACTCTCTGGTCGCGCAGAGGTTACCTCATGGCTCAACTTCGACGCTAAGATGGAGTACATCAATACTGGTAATACAAAGTCTTCAAAGGGTCTTTATGGTGTTCTCTATCGTGCTGCTCGTTGGCCTCTCAATGATAATATGGCAAATTATATCACTGAGGAAGGTATGATGAGTAGACCTGCTCTTTACACAGATACAGACCTTCTTAACCCACTCTTCTCTCTTTACAAGAATGTTAACCATGATGACGTTGACCGTTTCATGGGTAGCTTCAATGTAAATATTACTCCTACCAAGCACACATTCCTTAGAGCTACTTATGGTATGGACTTCTCTGTAGGTGAGTATAAGGTTTACACACATCCTTATTATGGTAACCCAGCTAGTTCATCTTATGGACTTGGTGATCTCAACTACTCAAAGCCTACTTATAAGGACCAGTCTCTTGATGCTATCGCAGGTTACAACAATAACTGGGGCAAGTTCTCATTCTCTGCTCAGGCTGGTTACCACCAGAAGGAAAACCTCCAGCACATCTTCTCAGTATATGGCTCAGGTTTCCAGGTAATTGATTTCTACAGTATTTCAAACTGTGATCCAGCTACAATTCAGTCTAGAACAAAGACTCAGACAAGAAGAATCCAGGCTCTTTCAGCACAGGCTGAGTTCGGTTATAACAATATGGCCTTCCTTACAGTTCGTGCTAGAAATGACTGGTCGTCTACACTTCCTAAGGCAAACAACTCTTACTTCTATCCAGCTGTTGAGGGTTCATTCGTAGCAACTGAGCTTCCATTCATGAAGAATAGAACAGGTATCTCATACCTTAAGCTTAGAGGTGCTATTGCTCAGGTAGGTAAGGATGCTTCTCCTCTTTCTATCTATCCTTCTCTTGAGGCAACAGAGGACTACGGCGGAGGTTTCCGTTATGGTTACACAGGTCCTAACGAGGCTCTTAAGCCTGAGATGACATCATCTTGGGAGGTTGGTTTCGAGGGTCGTTTCCTCAATGATAGAATCAACACTGACTTCACATACTTCTGGACAAAGTGTGAGAACCAGTATATCACAGGATTCCGTCTTAGCTACGCTACAGGTTTCGTGCTCAATAACATGAACGTTGGTACATTCACAACTAACGGTTGGGAATTCCATATCGACGGTGACATTCTTCGTCTCAACAATGGTCTTAGATGGAATGTAGGTCTTAACCTTTCACACTCTACATCTAATGTAACTGAGCTTCCTGCAAATGTTACAGAGTACTATAACGCTTACACATGGCTTTCAGGAAACCTTCGTAACGGTATCTCAGTTGGAAACCCTATCACTACTATGACAGGTCAGGGTTATTTGAGAAATGACAATGGTGATATTCTCATTGATCCTAACTCAGGTCTTCCACTTGTAAGTTCAGCATGGTCAGTTCTCGGTGATCGTCAGCCTAAGCTCGAGCTTGGTCTTACATCAACAATCTCATTCAAGGGATTCCGTCTTGGTGCTACATTCGCTGGTAGAACAGGTGCAACTGTTGTAAACGGTACAATGCGTGACATGATGTCAACTGGTTCAAGCTGGGAGTCTGTAAAGCTTCGTCAGAGCGAGCCTGTAATCTTCAAGGGTGTTCTTAGAGATGGTAAGGAGAATTCTGCTAACCCAACTCCTAATACTGTTGCTGTTGACTATGGTACATGGGGATCATCTATTTACACAGGTTGTGATGAAGACTGGCTTGAGAAGAACGTAAACTTCCTAAGACTTACAGAACTTCGTCTCTCTTATACTGTTCCTTCTAAGTGGGTTCAGAATACAACTCATAAGTTCGTTTCTGCTGCTAACGTTTGGGTTAAGACCTCTTTACTTGGACAAACTATTCAGGTATTGATGCAGTTGGTAACTCTAACTCTGCTGCACTTGGTGGATCAGGTGGTACAGGTATTGACGTTTGGGGTATCCCAACTCCTCGTGGATATGCACTCGGTGTAAGTTTGACATTTTAATTGATCTGGTATGAAAAAAATTATAACATCACTTATGTTGGTTGGCAGCTTGATTGCATTTTCCAGCTGTGAGGAGTATCTCGATGTCAACACCAATACTGATGCACCAGACCAGGTAGAGGACTATCTTTACCTTGCTGGTATCCAGTCAGCATATCAGGGTTTCTATTGGGATATTAGAGCTTTGGGCCCACTCACACAGATGATGGGAACATCAAGCTATTCAAACTTCGCAAATAACTACTATACACAGGGATCTGATGCAGGTGGTGAAATGTGGAGAATGACATATTGGCTTCAGGGTATGAACCTTGAGAATATGATCAATCAGGCTGTTGAAGCTGAGAGATGGACTCTCGCTGGTATGGGTTATGCCATGAAGGCATTCTCATGGGACTGTTTGACAAAGTATCATGGTGAGGCTCCAATGAAGCAGGCATATGAGCCAGGAAGACTTGCTCATGACTATGATTATCAGGATGAAATCATGGCACAGGTAAGAGAGTGGGCTGAATCGGCTATTTCTTTTCTTGACATGACAGATAATAGTGATTCTGTTTCACAGCTTATGGCAAATGACTTTGTTTACGGTCGTGACAGGGATAAGTGGATCAAGTTCGCACACTCAGTTATCGTAACTGATCTTGCTGCTCTTACAAACAAGAAGGATTTCTCTGAGAAGTATGCTCAGGATCTTATCAAGCACGCTAAGGCTGCAATTGATACAAATGCTGACAACTTTATCGTAACCCGTGGTGGTGGTGGAGCAGAGGCTCAGTATTCTGCATACAACAACTTCTGGGGAACATATAGAGGTAATCTTGTTAACAGTTATTGGCAGTCTGATTATATCGTTCAGCTCATGACAGGTACAGTTCCAAAGTATGATCATCAGACAACTGAGCGTGTAGATAGACTCAATGCTGATGGTGAATCAGCTACTGATGGTGCTTATCTTTGGGAGCTTAATGATGTTCAGATTATTTGTGACACAACAAAGGCAACTGGACACTATGATCCTCGCGTAGCAGCAAAGCTTTCTACAGCTGACGGTAAATTATATGATAAGGTAAACGACCGTGATGGTGTTATGGCTTATCAGTATGTTGGTTCAAGTAGAACAGGTGCTGGTAGCCCATCTGGTGCAACAACACCTAACCTTTATGGTTGGAGAACAACTACACCAGGAACAGCAACAGAAGGTGAAGGCCGTTGGATCTTCAGAGATAGCGCTCCTTATATTCTTCTTTCTGCAGCAGAGATTCAGTTCGAGCTTGCTGAGGCTTATTGGAAGCTTGGTCAGAAGGGTGAGGCTCTTGCAGCATTCAAGAAGGGTGTTGCTCTCGATGAGGAAATGACAGGTAGCTATCTTAACCCAGGTGCTCCAACTGACGACTTGAAGGAAGGTGGTAAGCTCCCAGGAGGTAACATGATTTCAAAGGCTGTTTACAATGAGCTTTCTGCTAAGTACATCAAGGGTCCTTATGTAAATGGTCTTTCAGAGAGTGATCTTACTCTTTCTCATATTATGATGCAGAAGT
>JAKSJT010000258.1 GCA_024402125.1 Bacteroidales bacterium | reverse complement strand
CTTCATCAAAATTCTTTTTTTGACAAAATATTCTTATCTTCATCTATCATAATTATAGTATTTTAAATCACATTTATTCAATATGAAACGATTAGTTGCGCTTCTTGTATTAGCAGCCTCTTTTGGCTTTTCAGCTTCTGCCCAGAGACTTATTGTCAGAATGGATGACATTGGAGCTACACATTCAGAGAATCTTGCTGTAATCAAGTGTTACCAGGAAGGTATAGGTAGATCAGCCGAGGTTATGGCTTGCTGTCCATGGTTCCTTGAGGCTGCAAAGATGCTCAATGAGAACCCAGGCCTTGATGTAGGAGTGCATATCGTATTCCGTAGCGAGTGGGTAGGTTACAAGTGGAGACCTCTGACAAACTGCCCTTCCCTCCAGGATGAAGATGGATATTTCATTCAGGGAAACTTCACTGCTGAGACCGTTTCTATGGAAGAGGCTGAGAAGGAAATGCGTGCTCAGATTGAGCTGGCAATGAAGCATATCAAGAACGTGACTCATATCACTGACCACTGTATGTGGACCTTCGTTCCTGGATTTACTGAGCTTGCTATCAGGGTTGCAGCTGACTATGGTCTAAGATATCAGGGACAGGGTAAGCTCGACGCTGAAATTGGTATCAACAACCTTCCTATGGGATTCGGAGGAGGAAATAGAGCATCTCGTCTTCTTGAGGCCATTAAGAAAATGGAGAAGGGTAAGACATACTGGACAATCGAGCATCCGGGTCTTGACAATGAGGAGATGAAGGGAATTTATGAGATCGGCAGAAATGGTCAGCCAACTGATGTAGGCGCTGACCGTCAGGATGTGACAAATGCATTCACAGATCCAGAGATCATGAAGTACATCAAGGAGAACGGAATTGAGCTCGTTTCATTCGGTGATGTAATTAGAGAGCACACGAAGAAATAGTTCTCTAAAGATTTGATGTCAGATAAACTGAATATTCATTTTGCCCCTTTACAGGGATTTACTGAGGCACCTTACAGACAGGCTCACGCCATTGTATGTGGAGGTGTCTCGGAGTATTATACCCCTTTTATCCGTTATGAACATGGCGAGATTCGAAGAAAGGATCTTCGTGACATCGCTAGACCGGAGATAGGAGTAGTTTTTAATCAGGTTCCTCAGGTGATAGCGGCAGGATCTGCTGATTTCGATCTTCTTTGCCGCTCTGTCATTGAAAATGGATATAATAGGATTGACCTTAATATGGGGTGTCCGTTCCCGCTTCAGACTGGTAAGGGAAAGGGTGCTGCACTTATTTCTAGAGTGGAAAGTCTTAAGGCGATCCTCTTAAGCATGGAGAAGTTCCAGCTTGAGAATGGAGTGCATTTCTCTGTTAAGATGAGGCTTGGTTTAGAGAACCCGTCTGAGAGTTTGGATATTCTTCCTATGTTAAATGATTCCTGTATCGAGAATATTACTCTTCATCCTCGAATAGCAAAACAGCAGTATAAGGGTGCCCTTTATATGGATTCATTCTCGGAGTTTTACTCCAAGTGCCAGAAACCTCTTTGCTATAATGGTGACATTCAATCGGTGTCAGATATCGAGAACATTCAGGAAAGATTCCCAAAGCTTGACAGTGTCATGATAGGAAGAGGTCTTCTTAGTAGACCTACTCTTGCGAAAGAATACCTTGAAGGGAAATCCGAGTCTGATGAAGATGCAAAAAGAGCTGTTCTGTCAATTCATGAGAAGGTGTTATCATATTATAGGAATACTCTTGAAGGTGGTCAGGGACAGATTCTGCAGAAGATTCAGCCGTTCTGGGAATATCAGCAGCCTCTATTTGGACATAAACTTGTTAAGTCCGTTACCAAAACCAGATCCCTTAAAGCATACGAAGAACTTATTTCAAACATTAGATAATTGATACATGATATATTCAGTCATAGGAACGGGAGCTATTGGTGGCTACTATGGAGCTAAACTGGCAAGGTCCGGAAAAGAAGTGAATTTCCTTCTTCATAGCGATTACCAGTATGTTCTGGAGCATGGACTTGATGTTCAGTCAGTGGCAGGAAGTTTCAAGCTTGAAAAGGTCAACGCCTTCTCAAGGTCCGTTGATATGCCCAAGAGTGATGTCGTTCTTGTCTGCCTTAAGTCAGTTAACAATCATCTTCTTCCATCTCTTCTGACACCGCTTCTTAAGGATGATACAGTTGTAGTACTTATCCAAAACGGAATTGGAGTAGAGGCTGATGTTCAGAGAGTATTCCCAAATGTCGCACTTGTTGCAGGACTTGCTTTTATATGCTGTGCAAAGACCGAACCTGGTAAGGTCAATCATCAAAGCTACGGTAGTATTAACCTTGGAAACTATTCCTGCAAAGATGAGAATAAGTTCAAGGCAATAATTGATGACTTTAACGCCGCAGGTGTAGAGGCCCGCAACGTTGAGTACAACGAAGCAAGATAGAAAAAGGCTGTATGGAATATGCCGTTCAACGGAATGACCGTTGCTCTGGAGACAAGTACCGATAAGCTTCTTTCCAATCCATCTACTTGTTCTCTTATCAGGGAGCAGATGTTGGAGGTGATAAGAGCAGCTAGGCATCTTGGAGTTCATAGAATTGACGAATCATTTGCGGACAAGATGATTGCGAACAATCTTTCAATGCCTCCATACTCCCCTTCCATGAAGCTTGACTATGACTTTGGAAGACCGATGGAGATAGAGTATCTGTATTCAAGACCGATACAGATAGCATCAGAGGCAGGATTCTCAATGCCAAAGCTAGAGATGCTGGAGAAGATGCTTAGATTTAAAGATAAAGAGAAACAGCCTGATAAGAAATATGATTAGAAGAATACTTGTGACTATTGCCTTCATGGCTGCTCTTATGGCTTGTCCGTCATGTTCATCTGAGGATCCGATGACAAGGCAGATAAAGGCGGCAGTATCAGCTCAAATGAAGCAGTACCCTGAATCTACGCTCAAAGATCTGTATAAGAACTTCTTTCAGGATGCCTTTGGACCAGGTCATCTTATGAGCTCATCTCCTGATGCTAGGGCTAATATGGCTGCGTATATCAGCTCTGAATGTAGAGAGGTTGTTGAAGACAATTCACCTTGTCCATTGTACGAGTCCACCGGTTATGTTGGAAGGTTCTACAGGGTGAGCCTTTCAGCTGTTGAAGACGGTACGATCCCATTCGATGTTTTTCTGGATGCATTTGTCAGAAGCGCTGAGCAGTTCACACTTCCTCCAGTTGACGAGTGGAAAGTGGAATGGGGAAAGATAGAGTCCATAATAGTCTCCCTTAATCTCAATCTTCCTGATTTTGAGAAAGATTCAGAAGGGATACATAATCTTCTCACATCGGGAGAGTATGCTTCGCACCATAGTGAGTCCTATCAGAATGCCTATAAACCACATTATCGACTTATAGAAAAGAGTATATTCGAGACTGAACTTCTTCCGTATCTTCAGAAGTAGTTTGATTAGATTCTTTTCTTATACTCGGAGTACAGTTCCCAAGATTTTGAGCAATCCTGCATTTTCATTCCTTCGAAGAATGTAGGATTCGCTTCTTTTTTATGTGGAGTCCAATTACCACAAATAACTCCGTCATGAGCGATTACTGGATAGAAGATACCACTGTTGTTGTGAGCCAGGTGGCTGAATTCTTTAGAAAGGACAATATCCCTGCTCTTATATCCTATTAGATATTCATCATATGGGGATATCAGTAGAGTTCTTCCGCTTGAAAATCCTCTTGTTTTACATGAGTCTGTCAGGTAGAATGTTCTTCCCTTGAAATTCTCCTCAATAAGTTCGTCTCCTAAAAGGGTAATAGCTTTACGGCAGTCGCTGATGTTGAGTCCTGACCACCATACGAAGTCCTCAAGTGTTGCTGGCTGATGACTCTGGAAATACTTCCTTGCTAGAAGGGCCAAAGCTTCATCTTTAGAGAACTGGGGATTTGAGATGTTTAACTTTTCAGAAGCTAGACTGTATGTCGCTCTGGAAGGATGCAGATTTCCGCTACAGAGAAGTCCTGTCAGTTCTCCCATACGTATATGATAGGATAGCCTGTGGTCATCCATTGTGATATCTTGTCTGGAAAGAGCCTCTACAAGATCCTCCTTGGTAACACTTCCAAGGTCGGCTGTAGCTCTTCCTATTATCTCACTTACCCTCAGATATTCTTCTTTTGGAATGCTGATCTTATTGGCACTCATCCATCCGTTTATAACGGACATCGCTTTCTCAGCACATAGACTTAGCATCCACGGGTAATCCTCTCCGCTTATCAGCTGCCAGGTTCCTCTTAAAAGATGCATCCTAATTATCTCTCCACTATCAAAAGCTTTCTGAAAGGCTCTGTGTGAAGGGTGCTTTGTCCTCATTTCAACAGCCCATCTCATCATCCGATACTCCTGTGCCTGGATAGCTCCAAAATGTGAAACTACCTGCTTAGGCTCAGAGAACTGAGGACAATATAGCTGCTGATTTAAAAGTCGTATGCTGATTGGGTTCATGAAAAATCGTTGTTTCAATGCAATTTAAGACAAATTGTTGATACTTACAACCTGTTAATTTTAAATGTCTTAGTATTATTTTGTTGCATTTTAATTATGGAATTATTAATTTCGCCGTCGGTTACATGAATTTGTAAATACATCCATTCCATATCTTTTGAGTTTTTTATTGTATCGTATTGTGCCATCAGGCTATAGTGTATAGTCATAATTGGGCACTTGATATGGAACCTAAGCATTAATTCTTCTATTTCATTGTGTCTCATATGCTAGTCGATGGCGTATGATTTTTTGTTATTAGATAT
>JAKSJT010000257.1 GCA_024402125.1 Bacteroidales bacterium | reverse complement strand
GACGGGCTACTAATATCAAATAACAAGGTAGTAAAGTGTAGAACAAATGCGACAAGTGTCACTATTCCCGAAGGAGTGACGAGCATAGGTGACAGAGCTTTCGAAGGATGCTCTTCTCTGACCTCCATCACCATCCCTGATGGTATAACCAGTATCGGAAGCGGTGCCTTTAATGGGACGCCGTGGTATGATGAATTGAATAATAAACATCCTGATGATGTAATATATATAGGAGAAATTGCATACTCATATAATGGATTCATCGATGATGTTGTAATTAAAGAAGGTACTAAATGTATTGCTGCATGGGCATTCTCAGGTTGCAATTCCATGACCGCCATCACTATACCCGAAGGGGTGACGAATATAGGAGCAGGAGCATTTTCTGACTGTGGATATCTTTCTTCGATAGTCATCCCCGATGGAGTGAAAAGCATCGAACGTCGAACTTTTGATCGTTGCTATTCACTAACCGAGCTCGTAATTCCCGAAAGTGTAACATATATTGGCGATGAAGCTTTCCGGGACTGTTCTTCCCTTTCCGCCATCATACTACCATCAAGAGTGGAATATTTTGGCAGTAATGTTTTCGACGGATGTAAACATCTGACCTCTATTGACATACCGGAAGGTGTAACTGGCATTTATTTTAATGGTTGTGAGTCTCTTTCCTCCATATATATTCCTTCCAGTGTCAAAAATATAAGCGCTGATGCTCTACCGTCTTTGGCATCCATTGATGTAAATGACGATAACCCTAAATATGCTTCTGTAGACGGAGTGCTTTATGATAAATCATTATCTACTTTATTGCGACTACCTCAAGCATATCAGGGTTCATTTACCGTTCCTAATGGCACACAGTGTATCGGTGATAATGCATTTTCAGGTTGTAGATTCCTTACTTCAATATCCATGCCTGAGGGCTTGACAGCTATCGGTACGGGAGCCTTTGATTATTGCGTGTCATTAAAGACTATTTATTTACCCTCAACTCTTGAGACATTCGGTGGTTGGAATTTCAGCAGTTGTTCTAACTTAAGACATATCGTTTGCCTAGCAGATAATCCACCATCAGAATTTGAACTAGCATGGTTGGAGAAATTGACGGTACATGTGCCAACTGGTAGTAAGTCCGCTTATCAGGAAGGCTGTCTGGATATTGAGGTTGTTGAGGGTGCAGACAATCTTGTTCATACCGTCACCTTCGTGAACGGCGATGAGGTATTGTATACCGAAGAACTCTCCGTAGGTGAGGAAATAACACTGCCCGAAGATCAGGAAAGAGAAGGCCTTATCTTTACTGGATGGGGAGGAGTGCCAGAGTTCAACTTGATGCCAGGGCATGATCTCACCATCTCTGCTGAATATAACGCTTATTATTGGAAACCTATTATTAAGAACGGTGACCTTGAGGGCGAGAAAACAGACAACCTCATTGCTCATGTACGCTCTCACGACTTCTGTGCCCCAGAGATAGAGAATGGTATTGGTGTAGACGGAAGCAGAGGCATCAAGGTGGTAGTACCAGCCATGGTATGGACAAACTGGGACAGCCAGTTCTTCATCAAACTCAACCAAGACTTGCACGTCGGAGATATCGTGAAGTTCTCCATGGATATTAAGGCCTCTGAAAATGTAGAAAACAATCCGCAGACACAAGCCTATTCTGGACTGACTGTCTTTAACTCAAATTCGTGCGTAGGTATCCCAGAGTTCACGACAGAATGGCAGCACTATGAGACAGAAATAACTGTCCGACAAGGTATGACGTATTGGAATAGAGAATTCAATGTCATTGCCTTCAACCTTTCCAACAACGATCACGCTGTGACATATTATTTTGACAACATCAATGTGTCAATTCTGAAGCAGCATCCTAGCAATGAGACTCCAGCATTGAATGAGCTTCACGAACTGATAAACAAGCATGAAGACTCTTACAATGATGCAAGATACAACTGGAGTGTTGGAAATCTTTCAAACACTCAGGTATCCGAGAATTATGTTGCAGCCTATGAAAATGCGGTAGAAGCCTATGATAGTAAGTCTGATTTGCTTGCTAGCAATGCTGTAGAAACACTTTTAGATACTTTCGAAGACTATGAGAAAAGTGTTACGGATTACCGCGAGTGCATGGTAAAACTTCATGCTTTGATGGAATATCTAGAAGACCTTGAAACTGCACCGCAGGATTTACTTGATGAGTTTGCACAGTATGTAGAGAATACTGAAAGAGAGATTGTTGATGTCAGGGAGTTGACTTCTGAGGACATTGACAATACAGTAATTCCGGGTGCGATGTCAATCATTGCTAAGTACATGGAAGTAAAGCCTGGAGCAGACATTTCTTACTTATTCTATAATCCCAATTTCAAGAGAGGCTATTCAAACTGCTGGGCATCAGACGTTAGTCAGATTGCATCAACACGAAATTTGATCAATGGAAACAACTACAACAGTGAGTACTGTACAGCAGAACCAGTTCAGATTGATGGACTGGCAGAGAGTTACCACCAAGCAGTAAACGTACACCAAACGATCAAAAACTTATCTACGGGTATCTACATGCTTTCCGTTCAGTCATTTGACAGGCACGACTTTGGCAATATGGATTGCGCCCAACTCTATGTGAAGTTTGCAAATGGTCAGGAGCAAGCAGTCAATATAATGGATATAGAAACAGGTGCTACACAAGAGCAACTTTACAATAACAGAGAATGGTCATCTGATACCCAGCTTGACAATGGACTTTTCGTACCGAACAGTACCACCGGAGCAGCTTGGCACTTTGTCAACAAGATGGACGGCAAGCACTATGACTACACCAACAAACTTGTCTTCGAGATGGAAGAACCAGGAGATGTAGTAATTGGCGTACGTGTACCAAACAATGAACAGTGGGTAACGATCGATAATTTCAAGCTGTTCTACGCATCTACAGGCCAAATGGGTGATGCAGATGGAGACGGAGAGGTGGACGAAAGCGATCTCGCCACCATTGCCGATGTAATCTTTACTGAGAACAATCCTGATGTGACATGTATGTATGCCGACCTCAACGATGATGAGCAATTTGATGTGGCCGACCTTGCAGCCTTGGCCTACAATCTGAAATATGCCAACGGGGTGAACAAGGCAAACATGCACAAAGTCATCTCCGAGAAAGACTACGATGCTTTGGATTCTGATCCCACAACGACCGGAAACACCATATACACCAGTAATGTATCAACAAAGGCTGGAAAAGATGTACAGCTTACCATCAACCTCAGAAACGACATAGCAACAAGCGGCTACCAGTTTGACCTCAGCCTGCCTGAAGGTATCTCAGTTGCAGAAGACGGCGATGGCAACCCCATGGTAACCATGAGTACATCTCGTACTACGGAAGATGCCATGACCTTCAAGGGCAGCTTCATGCCCGATGGAACCCTGCGTGTACTTTGCTATTCTTCGGAATGCGAAACCCTCAGTGGTAACGACGGAGAGATATGCAACATCACGCTCCATGTCGATGATGAGGTATGTGAAGGAAACTACCCTGTTGTTATATCCGAGGTGGTACTGACAGACATCACCGGTAGGGATAAGAAGACCTCTGACTACATGAAGTCGTCCCTTGAGGTACTCTCAGGCAGTATAGAAATCGAACTTGTTGATGGTACACCCTATACCAACTCAGAGGATATGTACTGCGACAAGATTACATATACTCGAACATTCAAGAATACTAACTGGCAAGCGTTGTATGTGCCCTTTGATGTGGAAGTAACCGACGAACTGCTTGAGAGGTTCTCGTTTAGCAAATTTGCAGGAACCTATACGGACGAGGACGAGTTCTATTTAACTGTCGCATCTCTAAAGAGTGGAGATATGATATATGCCAATACTCCCTACTTCATTCGAGCCAAAGTCGCAGATTCCACCAACCCTCAATTTATCACTGTACAAAACGTCATCTTAAAGGCGGCAGCTGTAAATCCGCTAGTTATGCTCTCTGCCGAGAAAAGAATTGAGATTATAGGTATATATAGTCCGAAAACGGCAACTGCAGAAGACTGCGATTGGTATGCTTATGGTAGCGGAAAATACATTCATGCAACTGTAGGTCAGAAACTTGGTGCAGAACGCTTCTTCATGACTATTAAGGACCGTGAGGACAATCCGTATGGAGCAAGGCCTAATCCTATGGAAGTCAAGATGTATTTCTTCGGAGATGATGAGACTGCGATGCCAGAAATTAAACCAGAAACTGACAGATCTGTTTCTGAATATTATAATTTGCAAGGTGTTCGTGTAAACAAACCTATGCAAAGTAATATCTATATAGTTAACGGCAAAAAAATATTATTTAAATAAAATCATCATAGTATATGAAAAAAGAATATCAAAATCCTAAGTCAAAAGTAATCGAACTAGGCACAGAAGTACAACTATGTGACGTTAGTAATCTAGGTGAAGGTGAGGGGGACTTTGATGTTAAGGCATCTCGTCGTGGCTTCTCATGGGATGACGAAGATGAGGACTAACAGTCCGACAAATCTCTAAGACAGATAGGACCGCAGGTGAAGAGCCTGCGGTCCTCTGTTATATAGGGGATAATCGGGCGGTTATTCCCTCATGGGTTCATCAAGCTGAAGCAGTCTGCTATCCGCTTCGTTGCTCATCGCATTAGTCCAATACGAGGACGGGATCATCGAAGGGGCTTTCGGGGTTGGCATTAGAGCCCCTTCGCTGTCTTCTGTAGCACTTCAGGACTCATCTCATCCTCAGTCATCTGATAGAGGGCGTTTGTAGTCATGCAAA
>JAKSJT010000256.1 GCA_024402125.1 Bacteroidales bacterium | reverse complement strand
GAAAGATGGACAGAACACATCTGGAAAAAGGCAAGCAAAACCTACAATGATATTCTGAACCACCAGTTCATCAAGGACATCTCAGACGGATCTCTTTCTGCTGATCGCTTCAACAGATATGTAAGCCAGGATGAAATCTATCTCCGAGACTATGCAGAGCATATGTTCGCTGTTGCAGATATGATACCTGACAAGGACCTAAGGGACATGTTCATCCAGTTCGCAAAAGATGGTCTCGAAGGAGAAAAGGCAATGCACCAGCTCCTTATCCAGAGATTCGGAACAGACCTCAATGTTGAGTCATCATACGTGACATCAGCATACAACCACAGAATAATTTCCGGAATAAACACCGGAGTCCTTCCGATAGCATTCGCCGCAATCCTTCCATGCATGTGGGTATACAACCAAGTCGGTCTTCATATCCTTAAAGGAGCAAAGCTTGAAGGCAATCCATACAAGGAATGGATCCAGGAATACAGCAACGATGAGTTCACAAAGGGTGCAGAAGATCTTCTTAAAGTCATAGACAAGTACGCAGCTGAGGCTGACGAGAAGACGCGTATCCAGATGGACAAGGTATTCCTTAACGGAGTACTCCTTGAATATGCATTCTGGGACTACGGCTTTTACGGAGAAGAAGGTTCGTACGAATATATTAAATAGACAAACTTCATATGAAAAAGAAATATCCAAGAGTCCTCACTATCGCAGGCAGTGATTCAGGAGGTGGAGCTGGTATCCAGGCTGACATCAAGTCCATCAGTGCAACTGGTGGTTATGCAGCAAGTGCAATAACAGCAGTTACAGTACAGAACACTGTAGGTGTTGAAGCTGTTCATGCCATCCCTGTAGAAGTACTCGGAGGTCAGATTGATGCAGTTTTATCTGACATTGGTGCTGATGCCGTGAAGATCGGAATGATGCACAGCGAGGAAGTAATCATGTGTGTAAAGGAAAAGCTCCAGAAGCACGGAATAAAGAACATTGTCCTAGACCCTGTAATGGTAGCGACTTCAGGTCACAAGCTAATCGAAGATGCAGCAATTGAAGTGCTGATAAGGGAGCTTGTTCCTATCGCTAGAGTAATCACCCCTAACATCCCTGAGGCTGAAATCATGGCAGGTGAGAAGATAACTTCCCAGAAGGATCTTCCTGCTATTGCAAAGAAGCTTTCATGCGGAGGTAAGGTATCAGTTCTGATGAAGGCTGGTCATCTTACTGAGGATGATTTGACAGACATCTTCTATAACGCAGAGAAGGATACCTTTATTGAATTACATTCTAAGAGAGTCTACTCTGCCAACACTCACGGTACAGGTTGTACTCTAAGTTCAGCGTTCGCTTCATACCTTGCACAAGGTCTAGACCTTGACGAGGCAGCAACAGCAGCAAAGAACTACATTGCTAAAGCAATTGAAGCTGGTGCTGAATATGAAATTGGTCACGGACATGGACCGGTTGACCACTTCTGGAAACTTCACCAGAACTAACAGTAAAGCATAGTATTAACAACTTAACAAACAGATAATTATGGGTTATCAGAATTTTGACAAATATGCATGCGAGTATGATGCATGGTTCATGGCTAACAGCGTAGTGTTCGAGACAGAGCTCAAACTCGTTGCATCATGTCTTGAAAACTCAGGAGAAGTTCTCTCAATCGGATGTGGAAGTGCACTCTTCGAATCATCACTTGTAAGAGACTACGGCGTAACTTTCAAAAGATGTATTGAACCTGCTGAAGGTATGGCAGAAATCGCCAGAAAAAGAGGTTTCGATGTGGAAATCGGTACAGCAGAGGATTCAGACTACGGCGTAGAGGAGTATGACACTGTACTTTTCAACGGTTGCCCTTGCTACATGAGTGACCTTGGTAAGGCATTCAAAAAGGCTTACACTGCTCTTAGAAAAGGTGGTAAGATTGTAGTAGTTGACGTTCCAAAGGAAAGTGCTTACGGTATTCTGTACAACCTAGCAATGACTCTTGGCACATGGGATCACCCGCTTCTTAGTGACATCTCTCCAAACATGCCTTATCCAATCGAACTTGTGAAGGAAGCAAGATGGAGAACAACAAAGGAGAGCACTGACCCTATAATTGAAGCTGGTTTCAAGAACCTTTCATTCAAGCAGAGCCTAACAGCTGATCCACACTTCTCTAACATGAGAGTTGAAGAGCCTCAGGAAGGCTACGACAGAGGATCATACGTAGCATTCATGGGAGTAAAAGAATAGTCCAACTAACAATACATCGAATAGTCATGGGAGAAATCCTGTGACTATTATTTTGTTATGTTATAAGAGAAAGACTAGATTTTGGAAAAAAGTAGTTCTATTAGTATTTTTGTTTGTTATTACCTGATATAGAAACATTTCTACCTGATTATATAATTAATCGATCAATAAAATGAAAAAGTTTATCACTACTATGCTTGTTCTCGCTGTTGCATTCAGCGCAATCGCAGCACCAAAGGACAAGAAGAAAAAGGAAGAGGCTGAACCTGCACCAAAGCAGGATACAGTAAAGGTAGAGCCTCTCAAGGTCACTGAAGGCCTCTTCGGAGTATCAAACAAGGGAAATGACTGGTTCTTCGACATTCCAGAGGATATCATGGGCAGAAGAATCCTGACCGTCACACGTTACCACAGCAACACTGTTGATGCCGGCAAGTATGGCGGAGAGGAGATCAACGAAAACATGATCTATTTTGAGAAGGCCTCAAATGGAAACATTCTTCTTAGAGCAGACATCCTCAGCATCAAGGCAGACGAGAAGGACGCCATCTACAAGGCTGTGAAGGTCTCTTCAGAGAACCCTATCATCGCTTCATTCAAGCCAGAGAAGGGTGGAACAAACCGTATCAAGGTTAACACTCTCTTTGAGAGCGACAACCAGGCATTCTCATTCAGCAGCTCTAGCAAAAGACCGTTCAACCTCGGTGGAATCCACCGTGACGCTTCATTTATCAACAGCATCCGTACATACCCTATCAACACTGAGGTTACTGTAACAAAGACTTTTGCATACAACGCACCTACATCGACTGCAACAGGCAGCAGCCAGTCAACCAGACTTCCTGCGGGTACTGAGACTGGTGTAGTTACAATGGTACTTAATACATCATTTGTACTTCTTCCTGAAACACCAATGCAGCCACGTATGTTTGACCCTAGAGTCGGTTTCTTCGCAGACGGATACACAATCTTCGCAGATGACCAACAGAGCGTAGAGGACTTCAGATTCATCGCACGCTACAGACTTGAGGCTAAACCAGAGGATATCGAGAAGCAGAAAAGAGGTGAGCTCGTTGAACCAATCAAGCCTATCATCTACTACATCGACCCAGCAACCCCTAAGCAGTGGGTTCCTTATCTAATTGCCGGTGTAAATGACTGGAATGTAGCTTTCGAGGCAGCAGGTTGGAAGAATGCTATCCGTGGAGAGGAGTGGCCAGTTGACAACCCTGACATGAGCCTTGAGGATGCAAGATTCTGCGTTATCCGTTACCTTGCTTCTCCTACTCAGAACGCATATGGTCCAAACGTACACGACCCTCGTTCAGGTGAGATCATTGAGAGCCACGTCGGTTGGTATCACAATGTAATGAGCCTTGTTCATGACTGGTATCAGATTCAGGCAGGTGCCGTAGATCCTAGGGCAAGATCAATGAAGTATAGCGACGAGCTTATGGGAGACCTAATCCGTTTCGTATCATCTCATGAGGTTGGTCACACACTCGGTCTTCGTCACAACATGGGATCTAGTGCACAGACTCCTGTCGAGAAGCTTCGTGATAAGGCATGGGTAGAAGCAAATGGGTACACAGTATCAATCATGGACTATGCTCGTTTCAACTATGTAGCTCAGCCAGAGGACAATATCGGAAAGGCTGGTCTTTATCCTAAGATTGGAGACTATGACAAGTGGGCAATCGAATTCGGTTACCGTCCTACATACATTGAAGATGTTAAAGAGGATCACCTCTACTGGAACAAGGTCATCATCAACAAGCTTAATGAGAATCCTAGACTCTGGTTCGGTGGTGAGGGAAGAGACTCTGACCCAAGAGCTCAGACAGAGGACCTCGGTGATGACTCAATGAAGGCTTCAGAGTACGGTATTAAGAATCTTCAGAGAGTAATTGTCGCTATCCCTGAGTGGAACAAGGAAGAGGCTGACATGTACGCTAATATCAAGAGAATGTACGAGAATGTCATCTCTCAGTTCAACCGCTACACAGGTCATGTAACAAAGAATATCGGTGGTCGTTATATCACTGAAAGAAGCATCGAGCAGCCAGGTCCAAAGTACGAGGCAGTACCAAAGGACAAGCAGAAGAGAGCACTTCAGTTCCTCAATGACCAGCTCTTTAAGAAGCCTACATGGCTTGTTGACGTTCCATATATCATGAACCTCACAGACAGACCTGACTCATACCTTTACACTCTTGTGAACAATGTTGTCAGCACATCTGGAGTCCTTGAGATGGCAAAACTCACACGTATGGAGCAGTTTGCTCAGATGGACAAGAACAACTACAAACCAGAGGAGTACCTCTCAGACCTTACAGGTATGATCTTCGAGGAACTTAACAAGGGCAGCAAGGTTGACAGCTACCGCCGTTACCTCCAGAGAAGATTCGTGACAGTTGCACTTGAGGCTGTGAACGCTAGCGCTAATGCTATGGCAGACGGCAGAATCCTTATCCTTGCAGAACTACAGAAGATTGAGTCAAAGGCTAAGAGAGCAGCTGGTGATGCTGTAACCAAGGCACACTGGCAGGCAATAGCAAAGCAGATTGAGGATGGTCTTGAACCAGCTAAGAAATAAGATTTGTAGCAATTGATCATCAT
>JAKSJT010000255.1 GCA_024402125.1 Bacteroidales bacterium | reverse complement strand
GATTTCGTTCAGCTCCTCTGAAATCCTAATTTCCATAATAATTTATTGTATCCTCTGATGCAAAAGTAAGAAAATTCTCATTTATTTTTGCTAAATTTGCATGTTTATAGATAAACCGTAATTTATGGATATAGAGGAGAAGAACACTGAAGAAGTGAAAGGCATCATCGAGCCGGTTGAGATTGACCACGAAATGAGATCTGCTTACATCGACTATTCGATGTCAGTTATTGTCTCTAGAGCGCTCCCTGATGTACGTGACGGACTCAAGCCTGTTCAGAGGCGTGTGCTTTTCGGAATGGATGGTCTAGGACTTTCTTATTCCGGATCGACAAAGAAATCTGCTAGAATTGTCGGTGAGGTACTTGGTAAATTCCACCCTCACGGAGACTCAAGCGTATATGACGCAATGGCGCGTCTTGCACAGAACTGGAACCAGAGATACCCACTTGTTTTCGGACAGGGTAACTTCGGATCAATGGACGGCGACCCTGTTGCTGCCATGCGATACACTGAGGCAAAACTTGCTAAGATGTCTGATGACGTCCTCGCAGACCTTGAGAAGAATACAGTTGATTTCCAGCTTAACTTCGATGATACAATCATGGAGCCTACTGTGCTCCCAACAAAGGCACCGCTGCTTTTGCTCAATGGCTCATCAGGTATTGCTGTAGGTATGGCTACCAACATGGCACCACATAACCTCGGTGAGGTATGTGATGGCATTTGCGCATATATTGATAACCCTGAGATCACAACAGATGAACTCATGCAGTACATCAAGGGACCAGATTTCCCAACTGGTGGTATCATCATGGGTATGCAGGGTATCAAGGACGCTTACGAGACAGGTAGAGGTAAGGTCATTGTCAGGTCAAAGACAGAGATTGAAGTTGCTGATAACGGTCGTGAGACTATCGTTGTAACTGAGGTTCCTTACATGGTCAACAAGAAGGACATGATCGAGAAGATCGGCCAGATGGTTGAGGATAAGAGAATCGAGGGTATCACTTATGTGAACGATGAGACATCTCGTGAGGGTATCAGAGTAGTTATCAGAGTTAAGCAGGGTAGCAACTCAAATGTTGTACTCAATACTCTTTTCAAGTACACTCAGCTCCAGTCAAGCTTTGCTATCAATAACGTAGCTCTTGTCAAGGGTCGTCCACAGACTCTTTCACTTAAGAATTTGATTAAGAACTTCGTTGACTTTAGACACGAAGTAGTTATTAGAAGAACACAGTTCGAACTTGATAAGGCGATGAAGAGAGCTCACATTCTCGAAGGTCTTCTCAAGGCAATCGATGTGATCGACGAGATTGTAAGTATCATCAGACACTCCGCAAGCGTAGATCAGGCTAAGGCTGAACTTATCGCCACATTCGCTTTCTCTGAAGCACAGGCAGCAGCCATCGTTGAGATGCGTCTTCGCCAGCTCACAGGACTCGAAAGAGAGAAGCTTCAGGCAGAGTACGATGAACTCCAGAAGTTTATCGCTCGCTGCAATGAGATTCTTGGAAGCGAAACTGAGCAGCTCAATGTCATCAAGGCTGAGACAATGGAGCTCAAGGCTAAGTATGCTGACCCACGTAGAACTGAGATTCGTGCATCTGCAGAGGAGTTCAACCCAGAAGACTTCTATGCTGATGAGGATGTTGTTATCACAATCTCTCATTTCGGATATATCAAGAGAACTAACCTCAGCGAGTTCAGAACTCAGAATAGAGGTGGTGTCGGAATCAAGGGTGGTGCAACAAAGGATGAGGACTTCATCGAGCATGTATATGTTGCCAATATGCACAGTACACTTCTTCTGTTCACAGAACTTGGACGTTGCTACTGGCTCAAGGTTTACGAAATCCCAGAGGGTTCTAGGTCATCTAAGGGCCGTGCAATCCAGAATATCCTGAGTCTTGATGCTGACAATAAGGTTCAGACATATATCAATGTACCTAACCTCAAGGATGAGGAATTTGTAAAGAATCACTTCATTACGCTTGTTACTAAGGACGGTATCATCAAGAAAACTTCACTTGAGGCATACTCTAGACCTAGAACAAATGGTGTCAATGCCGTAAATATCCGTGAGGGAGACGAACTTGTAGAGGCTCTCCTTACAAATGGAGACGAGCAGATCTTCATTGCAGCACGTGATGGAAGATGCGTAAGATTCAATGAATCAGACGCTAGAGCCCTCGGAAGAAACGCTACTGGAGTTCGTGGCATCAATATTGATAATGATGATAAGGTAATAGGTGCACTTACATATAAGCCTAAGGCAGAGGATGCTGCAGCACATACCATTTTGGTCGTTAGTGAAAACGGTTATGGTAAGCGCTCTGACCCAGAAGACTACAGAATTACAAGCCGTGGCGCCAAGGGAGTACGTACATTGAACATTACTGAAAAGACAGGTAATCTCGTTGCCATTAAGAACGTGACCGAGGACAATGACCTCATGATTATCAACCACTCAGGTATGACTATCAGAATGGCTGTATCAGATATCAGAGTCGCAGGTCGTGCTACCCAGGGCGTTAAGCTGATTAACCTCAAGGCTAATGACTCAATCGCTGCAGTATCTGTAGTTGCTAAGTCAGAGGATGAGGATGCTCAGCCAACAGAGAAACCAGTAGAAACTACACCAGAGGTGGATACTACACAAACACAGGAATAACATAAATTAATTAACAACTCATACCATTCAAGTTATGAAAAAAATCATTTTTGCATTGGCAATCCTTGCATGTGCTCAGGTCGCATATGCTCAGGGTGGAAAGAGCGTAGCAGCTGCTAAGGCTGCTGTTGAGGCTGCAAAGGCTGACGCTCAGAATTCTAAGAAGGCTGAAAAGGTAGCTACCTGGATGACTCTCGGTAAGGCTCTCATGACAGCTTACAACGCTCCTGCAGGAAACGCATACATTGGCGGTTCACGTCAGGATCTTGCTCTTCTTATGGGCAATGAAAAGCCACAGGGAACAGAGAACGTTACATTTAACGGAACAAACTTCGTTAAGGAGATCTACGCTAATAAGAACCTTTACTTCAACGAGTCAGGTGTTCTTCAGATGATCGAGGTTACAAAGCCAGTTCTTGACAATGCTCTTGAGGAGGCTGTAAAGGCTTACGCTAAGGCTGCAACAGTTGACCCTAAGGGAACAAAGACAAAGGATATCAAGTCTGCTCTTTCTGACATCAATACAAAGTATACAGAGGAAGCTTACGCAAAGTATACAATGGGTGATATGGCTGCTGCTAGCAAGCTCTTCAAGGCTGCTTATGATGCAAAGAAGACAGCTCCACTTAACGAGGTTGATACACTTGCTCTCTACAACTCAGGTTTCACAGCTCAGAACGCTGGTGATGTAGCTACAGCTAAGGCTGCATTCGAGGCTTGCAAGAACCTTGGTTACTATGGTGAGGACGGTGATGTATTCGCTAAGCTTGCTAAGATCGCTGAGGATTCTGATGACAAGGCTGGCCAGAAGGCAATCCTTGAGGAAGGTTTCTCAAAGTATCCATCAAGCCAGGCAGTTCTTATCGGTCTTATCAACTACTATGTAGCTAGCAACGAGGACACAAACAGACTCTTCGATCTTCTCGAGGGTGCTAAGAAGAATGAGCCTACAAATGCTTCTCTCTACTATGTTGAGGGTAACATCCGCAACCAGCTCGGTGACGAGGAAGGTGCTATCAAGGCTTATGAGAAGCGTGCTACAATCAACCGAGCTTATGAGTTCGGTTTCATCGGTGAGGGTATCCTCTTCTACAACAAGGCTGTTGCAGTTCAGGAGAAGGCACAGGCTGAGCTTGATGACGCTAAGTATGCTAAGCTCGTTGAGGAGTTCGAGGCAGCTCTTAAGGGTTGTATCAAGCCATTCGAGAGCGCATTCAACGTAACAAAGGATGATTCTATTAAGGTAAGCGTTGCTGAGTACCTTAAGAACGCATTCTATCGTTTCCGTGATGAGGACGCTAACATGAAGGCTTCTTATGACAAGTATTCAGATATCGTTGCTAAGGGAACAGCTCAGTAATCGATACCTATAATATAATTTAAGAGGAATGGGAAACCATTCCTCTTTTTTTGTATCTACAAGTTGTTTCTTCTTTTATGACTTAATAAACTGGAACTTTACGCTGTCGAACAGACCTTTGTCTGTCAGTTTCAATTCAGGAATTACAGGAAGGCACATGAAGGCAAGAGTGATGAAAGGGGAGTGGAATTTACATCCTGCTCTTTCTATCACTTCCTGAAGAAGAGAACATCTGAATGCAAGTTCATGTCCACACAGCGGTGAAATGATACCGGCAATCGGGAGTGGTAGATCTTCCATGACGGTGCCATCGCTGACAGCGATACCACCTTTCATTTCTATTACTCGGTTGATCACCTTGACTAGTTCCCTGTCATCGCTTCCAACTGCAACGATGTTGTGACAGTCGTGCGCTATACTCTGAGCCACTGCTCCATGAGTTATGCTGAAGCCTTTTATGAAGGCGACTTTTGGTTTTGCATTTCCTGAGTATCTGTCAAGTACGACCAGTTTCTGGGTAGAACTGTCGACTGGGCCTTTTTCGTGCCTAGTGAATAGAGAACCGTCAGATGCTATGATGATATCTTCTTCCTTTTCTGGAATAATTGCAATGTCTCCCTCTGAAATCGGTACAGCATTGAAATTATTGATCATATGCTGGACAAGGTTCTTCTGTACCTGTACAGACCTCTCAAGCATACGGCTCGCTGTGTATTGACCCTTGGATGAGTATACCTTCTCCCCATTGATGTATGACTTTATCACTCTAAAGCTTGAACTGAGGTCTGTCACTACAATAAAGTCTGCGGGGTCTCCGGTTTGGAGCAGTCCGCTTGG
>JAKSJT010000254.1 GCA_024402125.1 Bacteroidales bacterium | reverse complement strand
AGACCATGCGATATCTGTGTGAGGGCGATGATCTTTGTTCTGTCGGTAATGAGTTCAGGCAGCTTTGTTATTTCCAGATGACCCTCGTCATCAACAGGAATGACTTTCAAAATTGCCTTTTTTCTAAGGCACATCAGCTGCCAGGAAACAATATTCGAATGGTGCTCAACTGCAGAAACTATTATTTCATCACCCTCCTTTACGTAAGCTTCGCCAAAACAGAATGCCACAAGATTGATCGATGCCGTTGTTCCAGAAGTGAAAATGATCTCCTCCCTTTCCCTGGCATTGATGAATTCCTTCACGGCATCCCTTGCATCTTCATATGCATCGGTAGCTTCTGATGAGAGCAAATGTACAGCACGGTGGATATTGGCATTTGACTGCATGGAAATCCTATTCCACATATCAATTACCGACTGTGGCCTATGAGCAGTCGCCGCATTGTCAAAGTACACCAGATCCTTACCATAAACCTTGCGGCTCAGGTTTGGAACAATACTTCGTATTTCTTCAATTTTTACCATACAATATATCTTGCAAATTTAGTCAATTTCTCCGTAATTTTGCACTAGAAGATAATGAAATAATGATTGACTACGTTAAAGGAAAAATCGTCGAGATAACACCAAATGATGTTGTCGTTGATGTCAACGGAATTGGCTTCCATGCCCAGATTTCGCTTCAGACTTTTTCAAAGCTCGAGAAGGTCCAGGATGCAAAGGTATATATGCACCATGTACTGCGCGAGGACGAAGAACTTTTCTACGGTTTTGCAGATAAGGACGAGAGAGAATTGTTCAGGCTACTAATCGGAGTATCCGGCATTGGTGTAGGAACAGCCAGACTTATGCTTTCTTCACTCACCTGTGATGAGATCCGTGATGCCATCATATCAGACAACGTAACAAGAATCAAGGGTGTAAAGGGAATTGGACTCAAGAGCGCGCAGAGAGTAATTCTTGAACTCAAGGATAAAATTCTCAAAGGTGAAGGAACTGCAGAGGGTTCTGCAGTATTGTTCAATGCTCCTAACAATGCCGTTGCAGAAGAAGCTACAACAGCTCTTGTCATGCTTGGATTCACCAAGGCCAACGTTACAAAAGTTGTGTCGGCTATCCTTAAGGAACAGCCGACAGCAACTATAGAGAGTATAATCAAACTCGCTTTGAAAAAGCTTTAGTGTTCCACGTGGAACTTTTTATTTTGGAATTATCTTCCGAAATAAACCAACAGAACAGAAATATCCGCTGGTGATACACCAGATATTCTTGAAGCCTGGGCAATTGTTCCAGGCTTATATTTTTTCAACTTCTGCCTACATTCAATAGATAAGGATTCAACTTTATCAAAGTCAAAATTCTCTGGAATTGTAAGATTTTCCAGCCTCATGATTTTCTGAGCCAACTTTGCTTCCCTATCGATATATCCAGAATACTTGATAGAAATCTCACATGATTCAAGTATCTCTCTCTTATAATTATCAGAAATAGTAGATGAGAAAGATGATTCATCAAGTGAAGAAACAGGATAGTCGGTATTATAAGAGAGTACCGATTCCGCATACTTGACAGAATCTGACCCACTGACTGAATTCATATCAAACAATGAAGCCTGATCTATGCCAGCTTTCTCAAATGTTCCACGTGGAACAAGAGAATATAGTTCAGAAAGAGTAACCTGAGGACGAACTATTATTTCTGAAAGTTTCTTTCTATTTGGGATCTCTGCAGAACCTACACTAGCAAGATACCCGTTGATGCAATCAGGCTTGATAGAGTTGTCGTTGAAGAATGACTCAAGCTTATCGATTGAGTCATACTTTCTCATAGTATAGTCGTATCTGCTCTTATCGGCAAGACCAATATCATATGACAACGGAGTCAACCTGAGATCGGCATTATCCTGACGAAGAAGGATTCTATACTCTGCTCTTGAAGTAAACATTCTATAAGGTTCATCAACGCCTTTGGTAATAAGGTCATCTATAAGAACTCCTATATAAGCCTGGTCGCGCTTGAGTATGAACGGATCCTTTTCATGAACCTTCAAATGAGCATTGATACCTGCCATCAAACCTTGAGCAGCTGCCTCTTCGTATCCGGTGGTTCCATTTATCTGACCAGCGAAAAAGAGATTCTCAATATTCTTCAACTCAAGTGTCGGCTTTAGCTGGGTAGGATCAAAGTAGTCATATTCCACAGCATAAGCAGGTCTGAAAATCTTTGCATTTTCCAAACCTTCTATCGCATGCAAAGCGTCAAGCTGGATTTCAAGAGGAAGAGAAGAAGAAAATCCCTGAAGGTAGTATTCATTGGTGTGTCTTCCTTCTGGCTCAAGAAACAGCTGATGCGATGTCTTGTCGGCAAAAGTTCTAAGCTTATCCTCAATACTAGGACAATAACGGGGACCGATACCCTTTATCAATCCCTGGAAAAGAGGAGAATCCTTGAAACCTGAACGAAGTATATCATGAACCCTCTCATTTGTGTGAACTATAAAACAAGGCATCTGAGGGGTTCCGTTCTGAGCGGTAGACAAGTATGGAAGATAAGAGAACTTGTCAGGAGTCTCGTCGCCATACTGTTTTGGCAGCGACTCGAAATCCACAGAAGAAATATCGATTCTAGGAGGAGTACCTGTCTTCATTCTTGCAGTGGCAATTCCCATTTCTTTCAATTGTTCCGTCAAACCATATGAAGACAACTCACCTATTCGTCCTCCCTCGAACTGGTTCCTGCCAATGAAAAGTTTACCAGTAAGGAAGGTACCAGCAGTCAGGATAACCGCCTGAGAATTGAAAATTGCACCGGTAGTCGTACGTACGCCCACAATTTTTGAATTCTCAAAGAGAAAATTAACTGCTGTATCTTGGTAAATATCTAATACACAGGCACTTTCAAGTATTTTTCTCCAATTTTTAGAGAACTGCATTTTGTCGCATTGAGCACGAGGACTCCACATTGCAGGGCCTTTTGACTTGTTCAGCATCCTGAACTGGAGAGTGGAAGCATCTGTGACGATTCCAGTGTATCCTCCAAGTGCATCCACTTCCCTGATAATCTGTCCCTTTGCAATTCCACCAATAGCCGGATTACAGGACATCTGTCCAAACTTGTTCATATCCATGCTTATCAAAAGCACGGACGAACCCATGGATGCAGCAGCCATCGCGGCCTCGCATCCAGCATGTCCTCCTCCAACAACTATGACATCGTACTTCCTGAACATCAAAGAACCTCCCTAAGAGAAAGATAATAATTCTCCTTCTTTCTCATCATCTCTATATCCTTCTCCGTATGATCATCGTAACCAATGAGATGAAGAACGCCATGTACAATAACCCTGTTCAGCTCATCAGCAAATTCAGTATTGAATTCGATAGCATTCTCACGAACGCTGTCAATGCTGATAAAGAGATCTCCAGAAAGCTTGTCGCCTTCACAATAATCAAAAGTTATTATATCGGTGAAATAGTCATGCTGAAGAAAACGCTGGTTTATATCAAGGATATAATTGTCAGAACAGAAAATTATGTTAATATTTCCAATTCTTCTTATTTCACTTTCTGCAACAATTTTTAACCACTCCTTCGTTTTGGTCCTACCTTTGTAGTTAAATTCAATATCCTCGAAAAAATAAGAAATCATAGCTTTTGGGTTTGTGTAAAGCAATGCAAATTTATAACTAATCCATAAATTAATTTGAATTGAAAAAGATTATTTCTAACTTTACGCGCCAAAAGCCAAAAATTTAAAAACAGATATGGAAGAGAAGAAAACTCAAAAAGCCAATCTTGAGAACAAGAAGGTTCTTTTTATTGAGATTGGTCTCTGCATCGCTCTCGCTGTAGTACTCGGAGCTTTCGAGTACGGTACAAGAGAGAAACAGGCAGCAGGTTTCGAAGAGGAAGTCGCTGTAGTTCAGGAGGAAGAGATGATTCCTATTACCCAGGAAACCCCTCCACCACCACCAGAGACTCCTAAGATTCCTGTCCTCTCAGATAACATCGATATCATTGACGATGATATCAAGGTTGATGACGATATGTTCATGAACCTCGAGGATGACTCAAACATGGGTGTTGAGATCACCGACTACGTTGAGGCTGTAGAGGAAGAGGAAATTGAAGAGGAAGCTATTCCATTCCAGCTCGTTGAGGAGAAGCCTTCATTCAACGGTGGTGATGCGAATGAGTTCTCAAAGTGGGTGAACCAGAGACTTGTTTATCCTGAAATTGCAAAGGAGAACGGTGTCCAGGGTCGTGTTACCCTCCAGTTCACAGTTGAAACCGATGGTCGAGTTACTAACGTAAAGGTTCTCCGTGGTGTTGACCCAGCACTTGACAAGGAGGCTGTTAAGGTAGTATCAAGCTCACCTAAGTGGAAACCAGGAAAGCAGCGTGACCGCGCTGTACGTGTAACTTACACATTCCCTGTTATCTTCCAGTTGAGATAATTGAATTACAGTATATTACGGAGGCTGACAGAATTGTCGGCCTCCTTTTTTATGTTTAGATGGAGATTAGAAATTACAAGGCAGTATTTGTAGGTATCATCAAGCAGGGAGATGATGAGGCCAAGGTACTCGAATTCCTTGCATTGACAGCAGGAGCTATAGGAGATAAAAAGTTTGTCCAGAAGGTAGACAAGCCTGATGGAGCCACATATATAAGGAGTGGAAAACTTGAGGAGATCGCCGAATATTGCGCTGCAAATGACATTGATTATGTCATTTTCGATGATGAACTTACAGGAATACAGCAAAGAAACATCGAAAAAATAGTTAAGACTTGTGCAGTTATAGACAGAACAAGCCTTATTCTTGAGATTTTCGATCAGAGAGCTCGAACATCATATGCCAAGATGCAGGTACACTTTGCCAAGCTTGCAGAAGAAGCCGGTT
>JAKSJT010000253.1 GCA_024402125.1 Bacteroidales bacterium | reverse complement strand
TTCTTCAGCACTCAAGGGAAGTGGCTCAGCTCAGTGCTATCATGGCTGCTGAACTTGGTCTTAACACCAAGGCTGCAAAGAGAGCCGGTCTCCTTCACGATATCGGTAAGGTAGCAGATCAGGACCCTGAACTTCCACATGCACTCCTCGGTATGAAGATAGCTGAGCAGTGTAAGGAAAAGCCAGATATCTGCAATGCTATTGGTGCTCACCACGAGGAAATTGAAATGAATTCAATCATCTCTCCTATCGTTATGGTCTGCGATGCTATCTCAGGAGCTCGTCCAGGTGCTAGACGTGAGGTTGTTGAGTCTTATATCAAGAGACTTAAGGGTATGGAAGACCTTGCTGCTTCTTATCCAGGAGTAACAAAGTCATACGCTATCCAGGCTGGTCGTGAGCTTAGAGTAATCGTTGGCGCTGAGGAGGTATCTGACGATCAGGCAGCAACACTTTCAGCTAACATCGCCCAGAAGATTCAGAATGAAATGACTTACCCTGGACAGGTTAAGATCACTGTAATTCGTGAAACAAGATCTGTAGCTTACGCTAAGTAGTTGTATATACTAGCATAGCAAATAGTAATATAATAGGCAGCACCGATGTGCTGCCTATTTGTTTAATGTATTGGTTACTAATGTAATTGTCTATGCTGGGACTGCCTGTAAGCCTTTACTTTCCGGTTCAGCTCTTCCCTATCGCTTTCATCCAGACAGAAGTCAAGGAATCCCTCCCATATATACTGAACAGCCTGTGCCGAAGGATGTACCATATCTTCCGCATAGAACCTATAGTCTCTAAGTTCATCCATCATTATCTCATATGACGGGAAATAGTCGCATCTGGATGAATGGCTTTCAACAACAGCCGACTCTGACAGCAGCAGAATACTCTTGCTTAGTCTGTTTCCCAATGCCCCATCACTTAAATGTCGGACTGGACTCACTGTAAAGATAAACTTCTTTTCTGGATTGGATTCAACTATATCAGAGAGTATAGACTTGACTTCATCCAGTTCCAGACGGAATCTCTCAAACTCCTTTGCTGGTCTTTTAAGGCAATTGGAAACAACATTACCGGTATCTACTGACTTAAAGCAGAAGGAAGTGCCAAGGGTTATTATCACAACATTACAGTCTTTCCAGAATGAAGATGCCTCTTTGAGAGAGTCGTTTGCACACTGAAGGAACTCTTCCTTAGAGTCTCTTGCCAAGGATGTATGATGCGAATATGAGCAAATCAGGTTTGCCCCAGCTCCCATCTGAATGCAATCATCCTCTGCGAACAAATGCCCATCCGCTAACCTCTTAATGCTATTTGAAATGGACACAGGATTGTACAGTGTGCCGAAAGGATTGACCATTACATCAAGCCCTGACTCCACCATCTTCTGCCCGACATTATCAGCAAAACAGCTACCAAGCACCATGACCTTATCACGGTACGAAACAGCTATCTTACTTTTAGGTATCTCAACTAGTGTTTGAAGTTTCATATCATCGAATTATAAAAACAAAAATAGAAAGAAATGCTTAACTTTGGAAGTTGATTATATGAAAGTGAAAGAGATAAAATTATTATTTGTTACATGTGTGGCTCTAGCATTTTTTTCTGAAAATGCCTCAGCCCAGCTATTTGATTTTTTCAACTTTGGATATCCTGAGTCAAGGACACCTGCACCATCAGCCAGACAGACTCAGCAGGCACCTCAACTGAAATTCATCTACAACACCTATTTTGAATATAATTTTGACAACAGGGAGTTTGATATCAGCAATGAAGAGCATACTCAGTCCATGACTATTCATGGGGCCAGAATTACTCCAGAAATCGGTTTCCAGGTAAACCAGAATGCAAAAACCAAGCATAAGATTCTGCTTGGTGTGGATATCATGAAGAATATGGGTGAGAATCCGACCGCCAATCAGTCTCAGTCTCTCAACACTTGGAATCTATTCAGAGAAATCACCCTATACTATCAGGGGGAAACCCAGTTAGGAAAAGCAAATATCAAGGGATACGCAGGCGTATTCCCACGCCGAAAGATGGAAGGTGACTGGGGTGAAGAGTTCCTGTCTGATTCTCTGAAATTCTTTGACAACAACATCGACGGAGTTCTTCTTAAAGTAAGCTTGCCGAAGGTCTACTTAGAGGGCGGTATTGACTGGATGGGGAAATATGACCTCACAAGAAGAGAAAGATTCCTGGGATTCGCTTATGCTGAGTATAGACCGACTGATTTCCTTTCACTAAGTGCCAATTTCAACGGAATGCATCACTCCTCATCCATTGAGGCTCCTGGAGTTGTTGATAATAATCTTCTGAAACTATCAGCCACAATCGATGCTGCCAAATGGATCAATATGGATAAACTATCTGCCAGCCTTTCTTATCTTCAGGGATATCAGAACGACAGAGAGTTCGGTGACGGGCCTCTTTATCCAAAGGGAGGACAGGTCTATTTCGAGGCAAGCAAATGGCACTTCGGTATTGACAATACCCTCTATTTCGGATCAAGCCTCATGCCTCTTTACAATGCAACTGATGCCATTGGCAACACATACTCAACAAGTCTATACCTTGGGTCCCCTCTTTATAGACTTGACATCAAGAATGACTGGAAACACGCCCACGGATACGACAGACTCGAGGTTTACTACAGGCCTCACATCAGTTCATTCATAGACTTGAATGTATCTGCTGTATTCCACTTCGTAGATGGTCTGTCTGGATCAAGACAGCAGGTGTCACTTATCTTCGATCTGGAGAAACTCTATAACTCCAGAAAAACAGCCAGTCCATCTAGAAGAGCTCAAACCAGGCCGAAGACCCAGCGAGTTCCTATAAGACCAGAACATTTAAAATCACTATAGCATTTTAAGATTATTTATACATGAAAAAATTATTAACATTCATTTTTACTGCGGTTATGCTACTTTCATGCAGTGGACCAAAAGATGGAAATTACACATTCCAGCTTCTGACTACAAATGATGTCCATGGAAGCTGGTTTGACTCAACTTATGTAGGCGGAGACCTCAAGAAGTCTCTTTATGCTGCCAAGTTCTATATTGACAGTGCTAGAACCGCTATCGGAGAAGAGAACACTCTTTTAGTTGATGCAGGAGACTGCCTTCAGGGAGACAATGTTGCATATTATTTCAACTATGTAGAAACTGAGACACCTCATATCTACCCAAGACTTGCAGCATATATGGGTTATGATGTTGTAACAGTCGGCAACCATGACATCGAGACAGGTCATCCTGTATACGACAGAATCAGAAAGGACCTCGAGAGCTACGGCATTCCATTCCTTGGAGGAAACGCTATCAAAACAGATAACGGCAAACCATATTTCCAGACATACAAGATGTTCAAGAAAGCAGGCGTAAAGGTAGCTGTGCTCGGTTACACCAATGCTAATATCAAGGCATGGCTCACAGAGAGCCTCTGGAGCGGAATGACATTCGAGTCACTTCTTCCTCTTGTTCAGAATGATGTTGATGCAGTAATCGCAAAGGAAAAGCCAGAGATTGTTATTGTTTCCGTTCACTCAGGAACAGGTGAAGGTGACGGCAGCATCCTTGAAAGCCAGGGTCTTGATCTCTACAAGAGCCTTAAGAACGTAGACTTCCTTGTGTGTGCCCATGACCATAGAGCAGTTACATTCCAGAGCGATTCTATCGTTCTTCTCAATGCAGGAAGCAGAGCAGGTTATGTTGCTCAGGGTCTTCTTAACTTCACCGTAAAGGATGGAAAGGTAGTAAACAAGGAACTTTCAGCAAAACTCATCCCTGTTGACCAGAGCAAGACTGACCAGAAGATGAGAGTAGACTTCCACGAGGACTTTGAAAAGGTAAAGGCATTCACACTCCAGGAAGTAGGCAAGCTTGACATGGACCTCTACACCAGAGAGTCTTTCCAGGGCCAGTGCGATTATATCAACTTCATCCACACTGTCCAGATCGGATGCACTCCAGCTCAGCTCTCATTCGCAGCCCCATTGACTTACAATGGAACTATCAAGGCTGGAACTCTTATCTACAACGACCTTTTCACTCTCTATCCATACGAGAATCAGCTCTTCGTTGTTGAACTTTCCGGCAAAGAAATCAAGGACTACCTTGAGTACTCTTATGACAACTGGATCCAGACAGCATCAAAGCCAACTGACCACGTATTCAAGATTCGTCCTAGAGGAGACTCAAGATACGACCAGGCAGGCTGGTCATTCACAGGAGCAACATTCAACTTCGACTCAATGGCTGGTCTCAATTACACAGTTGATGTCACAAAGCCTTACGGAGAAAGACTCAACATTACAACACTTGTAGACGGATCTGCTTTCAGCCTTGATGCAAAGTACAAGGTTGCAATGACTTCTTATAGAGCAAGTGGCGGTGGAGACCTTCTTCCTAAGGGTGCCGGAGTTGATACAGATAACATTGACGAGAGAGTTGTTGAGCGTTATCCTGAAATCAGAGAGATCATCTATGACTATCTCAAGAAGAACGGATCAATCTCTCATGACAAGGTATCTGATCCATCTGTTATCGGAACATGGTCATTCGTTCCAGAGAAGATTGCAGGACCAGCAGTTGAGAACGACATGAAGCTTCTCTTCGGCCAAAAGTAATTAAGTAATTGCTTTTAATCCAGATATATCAATCCCTCGATAGATCAATTCTACCGAGGGATTGTTGTATAATAGAGGCCTACTGCTAATCTCTTAAGAAAGCGATATGTGCAGGGATGTCACCGGTTGTAACTGACCACTTGAGTTTACCGCTACCATCAAAACAATAAAGAGTTCCAGGGGTGACATAATCCCCGGCATCAGTTACATAGATCTCCCCTGTTATTGGATTTACGGCTAGGCCATATGGTACATCAATCTTCGCATCCGTTC
>JAKSJT010000252.1 GCA_024402125.1 Bacteroidales bacterium | reverse complement strand
TCTTCTGAGAAGCATCCTTCACCATGCGCTTCACCATCTCACCACCGACGGAACCGGCCTGCTTGGCGGTGAGGTCACCGTTGTAGCCATCCTTCAGGTTCACGCCCAGTTCAGATGCCACTGAAGATTTGAAATTCTCCATGGAAGATTTGCTGTTGGAACTGTTAGAATTGGAGCTAGTTGCCTTGCTTGAATTGTTTGATTTGTTGGACATTTTACATACCTCCGTTTGAAAAAAATGAACAGGTAACATCGACTTGCCGCAAAATATGGGGAGAAGTGTATTCGGCGGTTTGTCATAGCCATATTATTGGTACATTTGTCAAAAAATATTCACTTTATTTTTGTGAAATGTGCAAAAAAACTGGGGAGATACTTAATCATTTAAGTACTTTCGCTTCATTGACTTTGTCCTAATTTGATGCTAGAATGGTGATTAGTATGCAGATAGTGGGTGTAGTGTGCCCACGGCAGGAGATTAAGCATGATAGATACACATTGTCACATTCTTCCGGGATTGGACGACGGTTCAAAGAGCATGGAAGAATCACTGGAAATGCTGCAAATTGCATATGACGAAGGCATCCGCACGATGATTGCCACGCCCCACAATATGCCCGGTAAGGGAAGGCATTCCAGAGAGCGAATTGAAAAGCGACTGGAGGAACTGAAGACGGCGGCAAAGGAGAAGGGCATCCAGATGAAACTGCTCCTCGGCACAGAGTACTTCTACCGGGAGGAAGTCATTGAGTACTTCGAGGATGAGAAGATCATCCCTCTGGCGGACAGTCGATGCGTGCTGGTGGAGTTCGATCCTACGGTGGATCGCAAGTACGTGAAGAACGCTATTCGAGAAGTGTTGGCACAGGATTACATCCCAATCATCGCCCACGTGGAGCGATATATGCAGCTGATGGAGAAAAAGCAGGAAGCGGTTGAGGAACTCCGAACCATGGGAGCTTTAATCCAGGTAAACTGTGGATCCATTATGGGAAGCCTGGGATTTTGGACGAAACTGCACACGAGAAGCCTGCTGAAAAGGCAACTGGTAGACCTCCTCGGTACCGATGCGCACAGCTCGAAGCGAAGAGCACCGCGCATGGCAGAGTGTGCGAAGTATTTGAAGAAAACATATGATCAGGCCTATGTGGTCAGACTTCTGACTGCGGAAGCACTGAATGAGAATCCAATGGAATAACAGGATTCATTCATAGAATGAAAGAACGAAAGGAATAAGGATATGCCTACAAACAACGTTAATGACGAAGTAGAAATTGATTTACAAGAGCTCTTTTTTTTTTTTTTTAGGAAACTTTGGATTTTAATTCTGGTTGCGATTATCGGAGGCGGTATTGCATTTGCTTATACTAAGTTTTTGGTGACACCGATGTATCAGTCAAACACCAGCGTTTATATCTTAAACAAACGTGATGACAGCAGTACAGTTACCACCAGTGACTTGTCTGTCAGCAGCCAGCTGACCAAGGACTATGCAAAGCTGATTACCAGCCGAAGGGTATTAGAAGGAGTAGTTGATACGTTAGGTCTTTCTATTTCGGCTGATTCACTGGGCGGAAAGATTTCTGTGTCTACTATCACAGATACTCGTATTATACAAATTAAGGTAAAGGATGCAAATCCTAATAATGCAAGGATTATAGCGGACGAGGTGCGTACACAGGCATCGGAAGTCATTCAGTCGGTAATGGATATTGAGGCAATTAATGTGGTTGATGTGGCTTCTTTGCCGAAGAGCCCTGTTTCCCCTGATTTGAAGAAGAACGTTCTTCTGGGTGCCGCAGCGGGATTTGTAATTTTTGCAGGTATCTTCGTGGTACAGTTCTTGTTGGATGATACCGTGAAGAATGCAGATGACGTGGAAAGATATCTTCAGTTGAGCACCTTAGCAAACATTCCTGTGTTTGGCGAGGATGAAAAGAAGAAGGGCAAGAAGAAATCTTCCAGGAAGGAAGACAGCGTGAATAAGCCCGCTTCCAAGAAGAGTGAAGATGAATTGGAAATCGTATCAGAGAAGGAGGACAATTAAATGCAGAGCATTGAGCTAAAACAGACAGAATTAGACTTCAGAAGTAAAGAAGCATTTAAGACCCTCCGTACCAATATTGATTTTTCCGGGGATAATATAAGGGTCGTTTGTTTGACCAGCTGCACTCCTAACGAAGGAAAGAGCAACATCTCCTTCGAACTGGCGAAGTCCTACGCCCAGATGGGCAAGAAGGTTCTGCTCATCGATGCTGACCTTCGTAAGTCCGTCATGAGACAGAGACATCGTAAAGGTAAGGTAAGACTTGGCCTTTCCAATTACCTTGTAGGTAAGGCTAGCTTTGACGAGGCACTTTGCCTCACCGACATTAAGGGTATGGACATGATTTTCGCCGGTCCGGTACCTCCTAATCCCAGTGAACTTCTTGGCAACAGTCGTTTTACCAGGATGATTGAAAATGCCAGAGAGGTTTACGATATGATTGTCATTGATACACCTCCTTTGGGAAGTGTTATCGATACCGCAGTTGTTTCCAAGTGTTGCGATGGTGCGTTGTTTGTCATCGAAAGCGGTGCTATCAGTTACCGTTTCGCCAGGAAGATTAAGGAGCAGTTGGATGCTGCCCAGTGTAAGATTCTCGGTGTGGTCTTGAATAAAGTGGATATGACCAACAAGACCTACGGCGGCTACTACAAGAAGTATTACGGAAAGTATTATGGTAAGTATTATGGTGGTTACTACGGTAATTACTATGGTGAAGATGAAGAACAGTAACAATGAGTAATAAAGAGAATAAGAGTAACAAAATATTTTTGGTTATGGCCATTCTGTTTGCACTGATTTTTCTCGGCTGTGTCATTTGGATTATCTCCTACTTCATCGGCTTAAAGAAAGCTGAAAAGGAGATGGAGTCCATTATGAGTGAATTCGTACTGGACGGTGGGACAGATGCCTATGAGATTCCTGAGAGCAGTGAGGAAAGTGTGGAGAGCACAGAGGTGGAAACCACTGATGAAGAGAGTGCAGAAGTGGCAGAGAGCAGTGAAACAGTTGATCTGACCGACTACGGTGTGACAGATCGAGTGATTGCTTTCGAGGCATTGCACAGTCAGGTGAACAGTGATATTTACGCCTGGATTACCGTACCCGGAACGGTCATTGATTATCCTGTGCTGCAGCATCCCACCGAGATGGACTACTATCTGGAGTACAATCTGGATGGCTCTAAGGGCTATCCAGGATGCATCTATACACAGCGCTACAATGGCAAAGAATGGGATGATCCCAATACAGTACTGTATGGTCATAACATGAAAAACGGCACCATGTTTGCAGGCTTACATCGATTCAAGGACAAGTCCTTCTTTGATGAAAACCCATATATTTATATTTACACAGAGGATGGACGAATTCTTGTCTATCGGATTTTCGCAGCATACGAGTATGCGGATACACATTTGTTGCTCAATGGCTCCATGTTTACTGAGACCAGTAGGCAGAACTATTTTGATAGTATTCGGGCAAATGAAGGTATGAACAATAACTTCAACATGGATGTGGAACTGGATAGCGAGAGTAAGATTATCACTCTGTCAACCTGTATCAGCAACAAGCCTACACAGAGATACCTTGTGCAGGGCGTGCTGCTTGCGGAAGGAGTACAGAATCATGAGTAAAGTTAAATTCACAGGAACAGATGTTGGCAAGAAACATAGAAGTTTAGGCAAGGTTCTTACGGCTTGGGTTATTATTTTGGCTATTATTGCCTTCCTCATCTTTATCGGGGTAAAAGTTTTCTTGAGATTGGGGTACAATCATCTGAGAAACAATGCTACTTCGCTAGGCCCGAATATACTTGTGGAATCCGACAAGGACAGCCTTTTCACCGGAGCAACAGATGTAGAGGGCTTGGTTTGGCAGGACAACTGGATTTCCTATGACGGGAAAGTATACGAGTATAACGACAATATACTGACTTTTCTAATCATGGGTATTGATGAGAAAAAAGATACTGTTCATGAAACCACGGATAAGACAGGCGGTGGACAAGCGGATGCACTTTTCCTCGCAGTATTAAATCCTGACACTCAGGATATCAAAATGATTGGTGTCAACAGAGATACCATGGTTGATGTCGTTGCAGTCGGTATGGGTGAAAATGGCGAGGATAAGCTTATCGAGGCCGAGATTGCTACCCAGCATGGATTCGGCGGCGGTATGGAATACAGCTGCGAATTGACCAGAGATGCGGTGTCAAAGCTTTTCTATGATTTGCCGATTCACGGCTATCTTTCCTACAATTTGAGCGGAGTTGTTGCTCTGAACGATAAGTTAGGCGGAGTAACACTCAACGCGCTGGAGGATTTGGATACAAAGGCGCTTACCTGCAAGAAGGGCGAAAAGGTCACTTTGATCGGTAATGCTGCCTACAACTACATTCAGTATCGTGATACGAAGAAGTTTGAAAGTGCAAGGGGACGCCTGAACAGACAGAAACAGTATCTTTCAAAATTAGGGAAACTCACTTTTGAAAAGATGAAGAAGGATATTACCCTTCCGGTTTCCCTTTACACAGAGTTTAAGGATTATATCGTCACTGATTTGTCGGTAGATGAGATATCCTGGCTGGCTTCTGAAATGTCAAAATATGAATTCAGTGGTGACGAGATTTACACCATGGAAGGTACTACCGAGATGGGGGATAAGTACGAACAGTTCTATCCCGACAAGGAAGCCTTGAAGAAACTCATGATTGAGGTTTTCTACAAGGAAGTTCCAGTCAATTAATTTGGTATTATCCGACCACCGGTCGGTTAATATATCTGCCACATGCACTTATTCAGGAAAGGAGGACGTAACATTATGAAAAAAAGAATCTTAGCACTTGTATGTGCAATGACCATGGTACTGGC
>JAKSJT010000251.1 GCA_024402125.1 Bacteroidales bacterium | reverse complement strand
AGGGCTCGCTCGGGACTTTCACCCTTTAGACAATGCTCATGCCGAGCATACCAAAGAAGTCCTGTCTCCACTACCGGTTACAGGACTTCTTTTATTATACTTTACTCTGCAAAAATCTAATCTTTCCAGACCTTAAGATACTGCTGTAGAGCCCAGTACTCGTCACGGTATCTTGCCGCATCTGTGAAGTTAAGGTCGGCTGCCGCCTTTTCCATATTCCTCTTATCCTCTTCGATAAGAGCCTCGATCTGCTCTCTGGACATTGAACGGATAACGGGGTCCTGAAGAACCGCTGCAAGGTCAGCCTTAATGAATCCTCCCTCGAATGCAGCTCCACTTTCCCTTTTCGAGTCATGACCCAGGCCAACACTCACAACACCCTTTCCAAGGTCACTTGGATTAGGGATATATGTAGGATCTGATACAGAGTCTGCTGCGCTGACTCTTCCGGTAGTACCGTTCTGGACAACAGGATTCATCGGCTTTTCACCTCCGAACTCATTAAGTAGAGCATTGGACCTTACTGAAACCTGGGTAGGAGTTATGTTATGGAGCTTGTTATACTCCATCTGCTTGGTTCTACGACGGTTTGTCTCCCTGATAGTCTCCTCCATTGACTGGGTGATCGTATCAGCGTACATGATCACAAGACCATGGACATTACGTGCAGCTCGGCCTGCAGTCTGAGTCAGAGATCTTCCGGATCTAAGGAATCCCTCCTTATCAGCATCCAGGATTGCAACAAGCGACACTGTCGGGATATCAAGACCCTCACGAAGAAGGTTTACTCCGATAAGGACATCAAACAGTCCGTTCTTAAAGTCCTCGATTATCTGAACTCTCTCCTGGGTATCCACATCAGAGTGGATATAACGGCATCTGATGCCTCTATTTCCGAAATATGTATCAAGTTCCTCTGCCATTCTCTTGGTAAGAGTAGTGACAAGGACTCTTTCATCCGCTTCCGCTCTAGTCAGAATCTCTTCCATCAGGTCATCTACCTGATGTTCTGTCGGGCGAACCTCAATCGGTGGATCCAGAAGACCAGTTGGACGAACCACCTGCTCCACAACAAGACCGCCGCACTCATTGAGTTCAAAGTCAGTAGGAGTTGCACTCACATACACTGTCTGGCCTGTTATTGCCTGGAACTCATCGAACTTCAAAGGACGGTTATCAGCCGCTGCCGGGAGTCTGAATCCATAGTCAACAAGCACTGACTTACGGGAATGGTCACCTCCGTACATTGCATGAATCTGAGGAAGAGTCACATGACTCTCATCAATGAATGTGATGAAATCATCAGGAAAATAATCAATAAGGCAGAATGGTCTCTGACCTTCCTGACGTCCGTCAAAATACCTTGAGTAGTTCTCGATACCAGGGCAGTAGCCCATCTCCTTGATCATCTCAAGGTCGTTCTCCACTCTAGTTTTGAGTCTCTTCGCTTCAAGGCCCTTTCCGATGCTCTCAAAGTAGTCTACCTGCCTAACCAGATCATCCTGAATGTCACTGACTGCCTTGATTGTTCTCTCCTTGGTTGTTACGAAGTTCTTCGCCGGATATATAGAAATCTGGTCCAGAGCCTCAATGTGTTCTCCTGTAACAGGATTGATGATCCAGATATTGTCAATCTCATCACCGAAGAACTCGACCCTTACTGCGAACTCCTCTCCTCCAAGGTACACATCGACGGTATCTCCCTTCACTCGGAAAGTTCCTCTTCTAAAGTCAATCTCAGTTCTGGAGTACAAGCCTTCCACAAGCTCATAGAGGAACTGGACCATGCTACGGGTCTCTCCCCTTTTGACAACAACTGTCTGGTCATGGAAGTCCTCAGGATTGCCGATACCATACAGGCAGGAAACACTGGAAATAACAATCACATCTCGTCTTCCTGACAGAAGAGCAGCGGCGGCATTAAGACGAAGCTGGTCAATCCTGTCATTGATACTGAGATCCTTCTCAATGTAAGTATCAGTCGACGGAATATATGCCTCCGGCTGGTAGTAGTCATAGTAGGACACGAAGTACTCTACCGCGTTATTCGGGAAGAATGCCTTAAACTCACCGTAAAGCTGTGCTGCAAGGGTCTTGTTATGGCTAAGGATAAGAGCTGGCCTCTGAAGATTCTGGATAACATTGGCCATAGTGAAGGTCTTACCTGATCCTGTCACACCAAGGAGCGTGACTTTGTCCACTCCCTGATTGATTGCATCAGTTAGTTCCTTAATTGCCTGAGGCTGATCTCCTGAAGGCTTATATGATGACTCGATTGAGAATTTCATAGATAATATTCCTTGGGAAACAAAGATACTGCTATTAGTTGATATTTTTTAATTATTTTTGCGTAGCAAAGGATGCTTATTATGTCAGGGTTCAAACATATGCTTCTGTCGGTGATGGTTTTACTGACCGTATTCTGCCAAAGTGCTCTAGCACAGAAGGCAGAAAGCATGTACGCCCCTTACATATACGGAATAGAGTCCCAGGACTTTTTCTCACTTTGCAGATCCCTTTCAATGAATGGAACAAAGTTCCAGATCGACAAGGTCAACTGGCCAAAGTCATACCCATACGCTCCATCCTGTAAGGCAAGCATCGCATTCGGAGATGAAGGTATCGCTGTAGTGTTCGATGTAAGAGGATATGACCTCAAAGCAGAGGTTCTGGAAGATAACGGTAAAGTGTATAAGGACAGCTGCTGTGAGTTCTTCATCCTGTCTCAGGACGGAAAGTCCTACTACAACTTCGAGATAAACTGTATCGGAACCCTTCATGCAGCATTGGGTCCTGATATCAATACAAGAGAACTTCTACCAGAGGCTGATATGTCTAAGATAGTCAGATACTCAAACCTCAAAAAGGAGAAGGTCAATAAACCGGACGGCAACTACTACTGGAGAGTCGCTATGGTCATTCCATTTGAAGTTATCGGAATTGATCCGAGCAATCTCCCAGAAAGCATAAGCTGCAACTTCTATAAGTGTGCAGATGAAACAAATCATCCTCATTATGTATCATGGAGTCCTGTGGGAACTGAGAAACCGAATTTCCACGCTCCTGACTACTTCGGCAAGGTTATTCTTAACAGATATCCTGTAGCAGATGATGATGACGAAGAAGAATCAGAATAAACAATTAAAATCATATTGACTTAACATGGTTAAAATCGGAAATACATTCTCAAAGTATGGTAAGAAGGCCGTACTATGCGGCTCAGGTGAGCTTGGTAAGGAAGTAGCTATCGAGCTTGAGCGCTACGGAGTTGAAGTAGTAGCCCTTGACAAGTACGCGGATGCTCCAGCTATGCATATCGCTCAGAAGAGCCATGTCCTTTCAATGCTCGACGGAGAGGCTCTTCGTAAGGTTATCCTCGAGGAGAAGCCAGACTACATTATCCCAGAGGTAGAGGCAATCGCAACTCCTGAACTTATCAAGCTTGAGAAGGAAGGATTCAATGTCATCCCTACTGCCAATGCAACTTTCCTTACAATGAACCGTGAGGGTATCAGAAGACTTGCAGCTGAGGAGCTTGGTCTTCCTACATCAAAATACGAGTTTGCACAGACAGAGGATGAGTTCAAGGCAGCAGTCGGCAGAATCGGATGCCCTTGCGTAGTTAAGCCTGTTATGAGTTCATCAGGTCACGGTCAGAGTGTCGTTCACGACGAGACTGAGATTGACAAGGCTTGGAAGATTTCTCAGGAAGGCGGTAGAGCTGGTGGCGGAAAGGTTATCGTAGAGGGTTTTGTGAAGTTCGACTACGAGATTACTCTCCTCACAGTAAGGCACAGCGGTGGTACTGCATTCCTTGAGCCTGTAGGTCACCATCAGGTTGACGGAGACTACAGAGAGTCTTGGCAGCCTCAGTACATGACTCCAACAGCTAAGGCACAGGCACAGGATATCGCAAAGAAGATCACTGATGCTCTAGGCGGATATGGTATCTTCGGTGTAGAGATGTTCGTTCGTGGTGACGAAGTCATCTTCAGTGAGGTATCCCCTCGCCCACACGATACAGGTATGGTAACAATGATTTCTCAGGACCTCTCAGAGTTCGGTCTTCACGCAAGAGCAATCCTTGGTCTTCCTATTCCTGAGGTGAGATTCTTCGGTCCATCAGCATCGAAGGCAATCGTAGTTGAAGGCGACACAGACTCTTACGAGTTCGAGAACCTTGAAAAGGTTGTAGAGGAGCCAGGTGTTCAGATCAGACTTTTCGGTAAGCCAGAAATCAGAGGTCACAGAAGAGTTGGTGTCATCCTCGCAACTGACGAGTCAGTGGAGAAGGCTCTCGCCAAGGCTGAAAGAGCATATAGCAAGCTTTCTGTGAAAGTTGACTAAAGCAGAGATTAGAACCCGGTTCTATATATAGCAAAAAGAAATCCTCAGATTGGGGATTTCTTTTTTGCTTTCTACTGTCTTGAGACTCTGATTACATGCTTGGAGTTCCTTATCATGTTCATCAGCTTATCAAGCTCCATATTGGTAGGAACAGATATCTTCATTGTAATATCGTATGTTCCGTTACGTTCATTCTGATTGACATTGAAGCTTCTGATCGATGCCTTAAGAGTATTGGTAACCTCCATCAGCTGATTGATTACCATAGGCTCTGTCGATGCCTGAAGTGTTGACTGGAAACTTCCTGAGCTTGGAGCCTCTGCCCACTTCACCTTCTGGATTCTGTAAGGGTAATTCTCAATCAGTCTTGCAGCATTAGGGCATGACATTCTGTGAATCTTGATACCCTCTGCTCTAGTGACAAAGCCAAAGACATCATCTCCGAAGACTGGATTACAGCATCTTGCCATACGGTAGTCAAGGCCCTTCAGATCCTTCGCATTGATAACCAGAATGTCATCGGTTGAGTTCGCACTCTGGGCATTCCACCTCTTAAGAGACTCCTCATTTGCAACAGCACCTGCCGCTTTGGCAGCCTCCGTCGCTTTAGCG
>JAKSJT010000250.1 GCA_024402125.1 Bacteroidales bacterium | reverse complement strand
AGGCGCTGAGGGCGGCGAAGAATTCCGTCAAGGAAGGAAACGGCTGCTCGTTCGCAAGGAATCCGTTGCCGGACGGGACCGACTGCTTCGAAGTGAAAGACGCTGAAGGCAAAGTTATAGAGCTTCATCTGATTGTGAAGAGTCTAACTACAATATAAGGAAGTAAAAAGTATGAGAAAGACGAGCATAATTGCAGTATTTGCTGCAGCCTTTATGTCATGTACACCAAGGGCCTCTGTGCCAGAACGCTTTTCGTCAGTCACTGATACCCTGTCAGCGGGAAAGCATTTCGCTATGGTAGATCTTGGTGGGGAAGATGAAGCCCTTCTTGTGACGGACTATGTCTATGATGATCTTGAAGGACATATTGCAACCATCAATGCTCATGTATATGCCACTGACCAGAACGGGAATGTGGTTGACTGCGGGGAAGTATTCAGTCAGGGTACCGCATATCCTCTGGCAGTGAAAGATTCATGCCTTTTCACCGCAGGCCATAGGTTCATCCAGAAGTATACGCTCAAATACGGCAATGGAAAATTGGAGGAGGCAGGAAATCTGCTGGAGGAACTTGACTCTTTGGGCGATCCGCTGCGGTACGTCATTGACGGTGATATGGTATGCCTTCCCGGAGACAGCCTTGTCCTGGCTACATATGATGAGTGGAATTCGGCAGATGTGCTGTCGTTTTCTCCGATCCGATAGTGCTCAACTATGTAGCAAGACCAGATATTTTTAATGAGACTATGAGACTTTGAGACTTTTCCGACCATGAGACTCCAGAACAATCCAATAAGCCAGGCATTGGCCGACAGACAGGCAAGGAAAGACGGCAGCTTCTTCTTTGCCGATTACGTAGGCATACATGAAGGCAGACTCGTTTATGTTGCAACCCATGAGGATAGTGAGGTCCGTTACGAGGGATTCCCGACCCTAATTTACGTAGATGCGGATGGCAACGTGTCCGAGTCCATCGGCTTGGAATCGCTTGATGTCATCCATCAGTTCCGACATAGAGATTACCGTAAGGGTCGTGAGATCTTCCGTCGATACAAGAGATGTCTCGAGATGGGAGGAGAATGCGCACCGTTCGAACGTGAATACTGGGACGAGGTCGTGAGGATGGTAGAAGGAGGCGGGTACGACTGTCCGGTAGATGCCACCATCGTCTATAGGTTCCTGGAGGCAGCGGATCGACTCGGCATGAAGCTGGAGTTCCGTCCTGAGCCAAGAACGATGGATAGAAACGATGGATGGGAATACTATGTCGCGTTGGTGGAGAAGAACGAATATACCGAAGAGGAATACTACTGGGCTTGTGGTGGCAATACTGGAACTCTTCCTCAAAGGATAACTCCATCAAGGATTAACTACATGAATGAATACGAGGTGTTCGTCTATGGATCCAACATCTACGGCAGACATGGAGCCGGAGCTGCAGCATTTGCGATGAAACGCTTCGGTGCCGTATGGGGAGTGGGTGAAGGTCTAACCGGAAGATCTTATGCTCTTCCTACCATGGAAGGACCAGACAACCTCAGGAAGGCTGTGGAGAGGTTCACGAACTTCGCGAGAGAGCACGCAGGTCTGCAGTTCTTCGTGACCCCTGTAGGCTGTGGTATCGCTGGATACACTCCGGAAGATGTCGCTCCTTTATTCAAGGAGGCTGCATCTTTGAACAATGTCAACCTTCCAGTCTCTTTCTGGAAGAGAATTATTGAAATATAAATCACTTAGAGCCCACATGCTTTATGACTCGCCCTATCTGTCCAAAAAGCATAACTGTTGGACAGATCATTTCATAATCTTTGATTGATGAGAGTGCGACATTTTTCGGTATGAGCCAAGCAGCCGAGTAATCTGGCTTAACCTTCTTTCCTACAGATGGATTTGCTAAGCTGTCCTTAAACTCGTCGATGAGTTCCTCACATGACTCCATGTAGTCATAATATGACTCTTCATTGAGACATTCCGTACTGTTTGTACGTGTTGTCACAAAGTGAAGCCCTATAGGTATAATACCCTTAGTCTTTTCTGTATAGCCCTTCAGGTCTTCTCTAGCAGTCTCCAATTGATCATGCATTTCTTGCCAGCGCTCAATCATACTATGCTGGCGAATTGTTGTTCCATTGAGATTATGAAGGGTTCGTTTCATCTCGATGACAAAAGTATAGCCTCTGTATATACACCAATAGTCGACTCTTCCGTGACCACTTCCAATAACTTCTTTAGTCTTACGATCAATGCGTTCAACTGGGAGTTCAGTAAGTACAAGCCCATTACAAAGATTGTGTAAAACAGGGAGAACAACAGAGTCAAACCGTCTTTCGCTATAGTAATATGGCATATCTATCAAACCACGTCTAGGCTTGTAAAACAGCAGACAGCCTTTTGCGAATTCCTTGAAAATTCGGTTTATGAATTCGAAGGCAAGAACCTCTTCGTCTTTCTCTTTATTGCATGGATTATACTTAATCTCTATGCCCATTTGGGAATATGTCTTATAGTCGCTCATTGTTCCTAGGATTCTGATTTGAATTTTACTCTGATTGTTTTCATTGCCTCAGTCGATGTGTCATGGGTTTCGATGAGAAGGGGAGACTTGTGATAGGGAACTATCCTGACTGACACAGACGAATGTTTTTTCTTGGACTCGATACACTGACGGATCAGATCCGGGTTCGCTGACTTAGGCCCAGGCTCTCGATCGAAGTTCTGGATATAAGCCGCATTGGTAAGAAATATTATATCCGAACCCTCAGGCAGCTCGTTCATCAGTTGAACCATCAGGGTGAGCATCATCCTGAACTCGGTTGTATGCAGGTCAGCTATCTGCATTCTGTCGACCACTTTCCCATCAAGTTCAATGACGGCAGCTGCTGCTCCGGCCCTTTCCTTGTGGCCGTAGTCGCATGATCCACCGATCCAGATGTTGTATGCGCTATTAACTTGATTCATCAGACACAAATATACTGCATAATCGCCGTTCTATAAAAGGTGGGCGCACTTCTATAAAAGGTGTGTCCATCTTCTATATTCGGTGTAATCAATTCTATAAAAGGTGTGAGAGAAGGGGCTTCTGTTCTACATAAGGTGTTTGAGCAGAATTTATTCCACAATTCAAACGCTTCATTTCCAACGGATTCACCATTCAAGAAACAAGCATAACAATTATAGGATCCGAAAAGAAAGATACCTGTAGACTATCCATGCGCAGGTGCGCACGGACGTTCAGATTATTTGAATGAAAAAAGAAAATGTCTGGGTTATTGATTAGCGACGTCAAGCCAATATGAGGCCAGGATATCATTCTGCGCCACACCATTTCCGGTTCTGAATGCCTCAGAGATGAAACGCTGGCTGTCCTTATTCCCTTTTTCGGCCTTTGAGTAGTGCCAATCAAATGAATCCTTCTTAGGACTTCTTCGTTTACGAGTGTCCACTATTCCATAGGCCTGCATGATCGCGTACGGAAGCCATGCCAGATTCTTGAACGCCGGCTGATCCTGTACAATTTCCCATTTGGCATCAGCATATTCAATACATTCATTCAGGATTCTTCCTAGTTTCTTTTCGTCTTCAACCTTTCCAAAATAGTAAGACTTCATATGCTCTTTGGCATGTCCAGATACATCACTGATCCAGTCAAAAAGCTCGGTATCGGAAGCGTTCTTACTCAGAACATCAAGAAGGATGTCAATATCAGATGACGCTACACCATCATTATCATTCGTCGCATTGTCCAATGCACTAAGAAGAGATACTTTTGCCTTAGCAAAATCATTCATGTGATAGAATCGTTCGTACTTCTTCCTGTTCAAGAACGACAACGCCCCACAGTAGTCCATTGAATCGCTCATCCTGTCAATGAGGCACATGATTTCACTTTCTTTCTCATCGATATATTCGGATGATTCGTAAACAAGACATACTGATTTATATTTGGCCATAACCAGAAGCTCCAGGTTCGATATCATCGGCCTGTTGACTGAGCAGTACTCGTTTATGCCTGGCGCAATGTTAATCGTATAGTCCATTCTCACTTTAGGATTCTTCGCAATCCTCAAGAGAGTCTCCGTTACACAATCAGTCAATTTCTTGTCAGAGATTTTAATATGATTACGTCTGATTTCAAATATCTGCCTACTGATTTCTTCCTGGTCGATGATTGTGGCATCCTCTGCAATCTTAAGCGATTCAATAGGAAAAGTTCCATGACAAACTACATAACCAGCTTTCCCGTCACTGTCGGAAGGCTTGCAAAACAGAACGTTGTCCACATAGCAGAAAACATCATCTAACGGTATGTCAGATATGCTATACCACTGTTCTTTTCTGTGCTCAAACTGTCTTCTTGCATACTTGGTGATGAAAATACTGGTACCGAATGAGTCTGCCAAATGTCTGGTTGCCTCCAAGGCTTCCTTCATCCTTGCATCATAATCTTCATCATCGGACCTGAGGCTAACCAACTCAATACCGTCAATGACCACTACGGGGGAAAGATTATGGTTCTTGTATTCTTCCAGAATGCCAGTAATAGTATCAATCGAGATTCCTGGAATGTCGTATATATCAAGTAACCGGGTATCCGTCATCCGTAGATTTCTGTGTTCATTGAAGTCTGCAATCTTCTTCTTGAGTAATTTTGACGTATATTCGAGGTTGAAGTATAGACACGGTATTCCAAGAGCAATGTGTTCCCTTGCAATTCTCAATACCAACTCGGTCCTATCTTCCCATTCACGAGGATATCCTGCGACTACAGTAACTTTACCTTTCATACTCTGTCTTAACTGATTTCTACAAAGAAAGCAATATTAATTGACAAGTTTTGTCAATATCAAATATATTTAGAGACAAATACTTCGTCGCAGTCACCAACAAATCTTATTCGTTTATTCTTCTCGTTTAGAGGGTAGAAGTACCACTTCCTGCGAAAGATTGTAGATTGCCACTGAAAAGAGATCACTGATTGCCATCGAAAAGAGACCAGTAG
>JAKSJT010000025.1 GCA_024402125.1 Bacteroidales bacterium | reverse complement strand
AGGTGGCCGAGTATCACCGGAATCGGTGGCCGACTATCCGCCGGAATATCTACATGCGTGGTTAGTTCTTCCTCACCGACCACACCACACGTAGTCCATTGACATTCAGGAGATTAGCCGCCACGGAAGCCGCGCACTTTCTCACTCGAGTTAAAGAAAATAGTCTGGCCGTGATGTGCGGCCAGACTGCATCTTTTTGATAACTGCCCGGAAATAAGCGGGCGATTGACTATCTTTTACTTAGCCGAGTAGTAGTTCCAGAGGAGACCGGTGGTAGCAATGCTTGTTATCGCATTCAGGAAAATGCTCCAAAAACCGAATGTACGCTCAGTCACGCGGGCTGCACCAGGACGGACATAGATGATGTCATTGTTCTGAATGAAATAGTGATCATCATTCAGTGCCATGGCAGTCTTCAGGTCAAGCATGTAGTGAACTGGAGTGCCCTTCTCCTCCCTGATGAGAAGAATGTGATTTCTCTTTGCCGAAATATTAAGGTCACCAGCCATACCGATAGCCTTCATTATGCCGATTCGCTCGCTTTCCATCCTATATGTACCAGGACTAGCAACATCGCCGAGTACAGAGAAACTATGATTCTCATAATTGACGATGACAGTTGGATCCTTTACATCCTGGCTGATCTGCTTGGTGAGATACTTTTCCAATTCACGGCGGGTCATGTTGGACACCTTGATGTCACCAAGAGTCGGGAAACTGATGACACCATCCTTGTCTACAAGATAAGTAAACGTGCTCCCACTGCCATTAATCCCACCAGAGCCAACGACCAGATTATAAGGCGCTACGACCTGAGGATCAGGCCCAAACACCACAATCTGCAAACGATCATCAGGCATGATCTTAGATTCATAATCCTTAGGAAAAGGCTGGAGAGACACCTTCTTGATGTCCTGGAAATATCCGAACTGCCTGTAGGTCGTACAGCTCGAGAACATGAGTGCTCCCGCGAGGAGAGCGATGATGATTGAACGAACCTTATTCATCTTCCGATCTTGATTTTCTATGTTTCTTCTTTTTTCCGTCCTCGGTACCGTAGCCGTAGCCATAGCCATAACCGTAACCATAGCCATGACCCTTGCCATAGCCGTAACCATAACCGTAGCCATAGCCGTAGCGATACTTGCCGGCATTGAGATCGACACCGTTCATAATGACATTAGGGTTGCAAAGACGGCCTTCCTCGAACGCCTCCCCTACTTCCTTCAGCATCTTGATCTCAGAGTACTCAGCCCTGACCACATACAAAGTACTGTCAGCATACTTGTTCGCAAGTGAAGCATCTGAAACTGGAAGGAACGGAGCCGAGTCACAGATGACATAGTCATAGTTCGCACGGCAGTAGTCGAAGATGTCCTTCAGTTTGTCAAGAGCGAGAAGTTCCGATGGATTCGGAGGCACAGGACCGGCAAAGAAGATGTCGACACTGCTGTCATCATTGACATACGGTACTGGAATCGATGCAACATTCTGAGTCTTTCCGATCAGATAGCTGACTACCGAATGCTTTGCATTGTCTTTGACCTCAGGGAACATCTTGGCAATTGCCGGCTTGCGAAGGTCAAGACCAATCAGGGCAACCCTCTTCTGGATGTGTGACAGGGAGACCGCAAGGTTCGCAGCGACATAGGACTTGCCCTCGCCCGAGACAGATGAAGTCACCTGGATGACATTGCCCTGGATGAACTGCAAGTTGCTACGCAGCATCCTGAATGCCTCCGATGTAACATCGCGGCTGCCTGAGCTTGAAATAAGCGCGCCTTTCTTTCCCTTAGGGATTGAAGCAAGTATCGGCCTGGCAATGTACTTCTTGATGTCATCCTTGTTCTCGACCTTTGTCCTGATGATGTTGCGGAGAAGCATCACGGCAAGAGGAAGAAGGAATCCGAGCAGGAAAGCAACGACATAGATGTTCCTCTTGTTCGGGGCAATCGGAGCATGGCTGCATGATGCAGGCTCAAGCACGCGGACATTGTCCGGGATGTTGAACATGGAAAGCTGTACCTCCTCTCTCTTCTCATTGAGCTGGATGTACAAAGGCTCGATAATCTGCTGACGGCGGGCCATCTGAGCCAGGTCAAGCTCTCTGGTAGGCATGTCGGCAATGCGCCTCTTTGCCGTCGAGAGTTGGCTGGAGAGCTCGTTCTCCCTAACCTGGTAGATCTTCGAAAGATTGTCAACGGCAAAACTTGCACTGCTGCGTGCTGCAGCGATCTGCTCATTGTAATTCAGGACGCTCGGGTTATTCTCACTGGAGTTGGCCACAAGGCGGGCGCGCTCCGTGACCAGAGTGTTGTACTGGCTGATGATCTGGCTGACACCTCCATCGGAGATGCCGACACCGGATGCGATGATCTTGTAGTCCTTCGGGCCCATGCGGTCAATCTCATCACGAACCATCGTGATGTAAGTCTTCTGAAGCTTCAGCTCGATGAGCTGCTGCTCGATGGACGAGCTGGTCGCCACGCTGACATCACGACCTTCAACAAAGTCATGGGCAGTCTGGTAGTTCCTGTACTCAGATTCCACGCTGCCAAGCTGGGCGGAGATCTCAGCGAGACGATCGTTTATGAAGTTAAGTGAGCGAAGGGCTCCCTGACTCTTGAAATCCTTAGCGTCATTGTTGTACTCAATGACAAGGGCATTGAGTATGTCTTCAGCACGCTTAGGCTTGGTGTCGACATAAGATAGAATGATTACGCTGGTAGACTGCGCGGAAGAGCCTTGCTGAAGGCTTGCACTAAGCCGACCCACGAACGCGGCACCAAGTGCCTCTGGAGTAGTGTAGACAGCCTTGTAGGTGTCACCCTTGATCATCTTGCTGTGGTTCGGATTGCTCAGGCAGACCTTGACACCAGGGAACTGAAGAGAGTCATTAAAGTTGCGTATAGTATTCTCTTTGAAGACCTTAGTCGTACCATTGATGGTGGCAGATTCAAGCTCGTAGGTATCCGAATCGATAGCCTCGATCTTGATTTCGATGTACTGAGGCAAGGCATCCTGAGAGTAAAGAGGATCGAATGCCAGGGCCATCTCGAATGGCTCATCCTTGTAGAACTCGTACTCCTTCTTGTTCAGGACATTGCGGAAAATCGGGAATTTGGTGTGAAAAACCGGGAGCTTGTACTGAAAATATCTGGTGTTGATGCCAAGATGACCAACCACCTTTCCCATCAGGTTCGGCGACTGGATGACGATGAGTTCATCATCCTTCTTACCGCCCTGTCTCTTGCCGGTGATGTCCTCGATGACGGAAATCTCCGAAGTAGATTTCGTGTAGTCAATGAACATTGCCTTGCTGTAGGCACGGTAAGTCGGAGTCTGCATCTTGATGTGGAAGAATGCGATGCTCAGTGCGACTGCAACACAGAGCGCAATCCACCACTTGAGTCTCCAGACAAAGCTGATGATGTTCTGGATGTTGAATTCCGAGCCACCATCCAGCTCCCTCAGCAGTTTCTTATCTTCTGAAAGTTGTTCCATTGGGTTCTTTTAGTATAGCTTGTAAAGATAATGATATTCTTTTTATTTCTTGGTCTCTCCTGCCATCAGATTGGCCATAAAGTCATTTATATCAACAAACTCCGAATCAACCCTCTTCCTTAAGTCAATCTGTCTGCGCTTTGCATCACCAGATTCAGATAAAATTTCATCCATCCAGGCAGAGATTTCCTTTGACTTCCTATTATCAAGACGCGCCACCTTTGCAGCAGATGCATTTGCCGGCATGTCATACCTGACTCCAAGATAGTATGAAGGGACGCCAAGAAGCGCAGCTTCCCTTGCCATGCTATCACCAGAGGAAACCAAACCACGGCTAAAATAAATAAGCGAATGTATATCCTTCAAAGGTTCCTGAAGCAGGATCCATGAAGACGGATAAAGATTCTTCTTATCCTTCTTTTCCAGAGAAAGGACAACCGGAATTCCTTCAGGGAACTTGTCAGCAATTTGAAGAACGCTATCAGGAGCCTGGCCGGAATAATTGATTGTTCCAACGGAAACCTCTCTTACAAAGATGTATGAGTAAGGCTCCAACCCATAGTCTTTCAGCACTTCAGGATCCGGGGTAAAGGACCTCGGATTTAGATAAGCCCATTCCTTAAGGGCAGGAAGAAGAGTATCAAAAGATGGCAGAGATTTTCCCTCTGGCATCTGGTAAAGGCAACTGAAATTCTTGATGCCTACTTTCTCTTTGAGCTTGTAGTCAAGGCTCTGAGGATCATCATCGAATGAAAACTCGGGAACGCCAAACAACTTGCAGATGACACCGCACTGCGCCCCATTGGAGAAGGCAACATCTATCTTCTTTCCAGACTTCCACAACAGGAGTTGGACATAACGCAGCAGATTAGTCTCGAGAATGACCCAAAGCTTTTTCATGCGATGCTTCCCGATCACATCGACATTTACGTTCCTGATTGGAGCGAGTTCACGCTCAGCTATCTTGGCCAGCCGACCGCGGTCAAGCACCGTGACATGCACATCATGCCCTTCCTCAGACAAACGCTGGATGAACGCCTTATAGAAATTCAGCTGCGGGGTGTGAAGTATGTCGATCCAAACTCTCATTTTCCTACCAGCACAAGCCTTCATAATCAGAGAGGCACTCCAACTCCTTTATTCTGGCAAGATCAAACACCTTCTGGCCGCTCTTGGTGGAAAGCGTCCGGAAAGCATCATCTCTATTGGAGATAACAAGCACATCTGCCCAATCTGTCACATTCTCAATCCTATCCTGAAGCATTGTGTTAAGATGAGGCAGTTTCTGGGCAATGACACTTTTATTCTTGCCGATAAGGCGGGACAGCAGTACATTCCTGTCGAATATCCTGATTTCGTAACCCCTACCATGGAGGTGTTCAATAACGCTCACAACAGGACTGTTGCGCATATCATCAGTACCCGCCTTGAAACTAAGCCCAAGTATGCCTATCTTTCGCAAGCCAAAACTTTCAATCTTCTTGATAGCACTCATTAGATGTTCCTGGTTGCTATCATCAATTGCATTCAGGACAGGAGTCTCAAGGTAAAGGTCATGGGCAAGAGTCTTCAAGCCCTTGAGATCCTTTGGGAGACAACTTCCCCCATAGGCAAAACCAGGCATGAAATAGTATGGTGAAATGTTTAGCTGCTTATCCATGCAGAACAGACGCATCACCTCATGCGAATCTATATTCAATTCCTTGCAGATCCTTCCGACCTCATTTCCAAAGACTACCTTGAGAGCGTGATAGGAGTTATTGACATACTTGATCATCTCCGCCACACCAATTGAGACCACCTCAATCGGAGCCCCATTAGACTCGTAAAGAGTCTTTAAAATGTCAATTGCTTCGTCAGAGTCAGAACCAAGGACCGTAAGCGGCGGATTCTGATAGTCCTTGACAGCAGTTCCTTCACGGAGGAATTCCGGATTCGACACAACCGCAAAATCGACATTGCGCCTCTTTCCAGATAGTTCCTCAATCATTTCCGTAACCTTCTCATTAGTTCCAGGAAAGACTGTTGAACGAATTACGACAACATGAAACCCTTCCTTCTCGCGAAGAGCCTCACCTATTTCCCGTGCGGTCTGGAAAATATAGTCCAGATTCAGGTGACCATTTGAAGATGACGGTGTGCCAACACAAAGAAATGTGATATCAGTAGAATGAACTGCTTCCACATAATCCTTGGTAGCCGAAATCAGTTCCTTCGAACGAGCCTCTGAAATCAGGACATCAATATCTCTCTCCACTATCGTGGGGAGACCGTCATTGATCAGACGGATCTTCTCCTCAGAAACATCAACCCCAATCACCTCGTGTCCTTTGGCAGCCAGACATCCCATGCCTACGCAACCGACATATCCTAAACCGAAAATCGAAATCTTCATTTCGCCATCTTTAACAATTTCACACCTAGCCTACCTATGGAATAAAAAAATGGAGCAGATACATGCAAGAACCTGCCATGCTCAACCAGCGTGCCACCGAACTTGGCCTTGAAATCCCTGACACCATAGCCTTCGCTTGGTTTCCCTGCGCCCATCATGTCAAAGAGTGGAAAGCCATGAAGGGCCGCATATTTAATGCCTGAGAATGTGGCAACAGTCGATGGAAATATGCTCTTGAAAGCGCCATCCTTCCCACATGCAAACCATTCATACAGGGCTTTCCCTTTCTGAGCCACGCACAGAGTCCCTCCTACGATTTCGTCATCCACTTTTACCAACCTGTATATTCCCAGTCCAGAGACAAACAACTTCTCGAAGAACTCAAAAGGGAACAAAGGAGTCTTTACCTTCATTGCGTAGAGATTCTTCAAGATTGAGTAGTAGGACCTGACATCGTCCAGAGTGGGGTTCTCAACGATCTCGGCCCCATCACGAAACGATGTTCGGATGTCACGCTTTCGGCTCTTGCCTAGATTCTCCTGGACAACATCCATCGACGAGGTGTTAATATGGAAGTTAAGATGAGGGCAGTACTCAAATCCGCATTGATCAAACACATCTCGATGAGCCGAGTAGTCATTGAAGTTGCGCATCTCTATGTAGATTGCCTTTTTCCTCAATCCTGCCTTGCAGGCATCCAGCAGCTCTCTCAGCGATTCTCCGCTGATGTCGTCAGCAAGCAAAGCGCCACCAGGGATGATTGCCCGCTTGGTAAAGAACTGCTTGATTGGGTTCTTCTCCTTCTGGACATAGCCGATAATTGCGCCCTTCAGCTGGCCACAGTCCGCCACCGCAAAAACGAATGGATCCATGAAGGACAGCGAGTCATAAAACTCATAGCATGCCTCACTCTGGAAGAATGTTGCTGTGGAAGAGGACTCAAGGAGTCCTTCCCACTGGTTCCTGTCTATTTGATCTATGCCTAGAATCATCCTATCACAGATTGGTAGATTGAGATCAGACGCTCGGCAACTTTCATATTCTCAAGCCCAAGGCTGATAATCCTGTCACGACCTGTCGTACGGATTCCAGATGTCATCACGTTTTCAAGAGCATCAGCGATTCTACGCGCATCCCTGTCTACGGCATAACAACCATCAACGCCATCGATAACTTCCTTGACATCTCCGACATCTACGCTCACGATAGGACAGCCACATGCCATTGCTTCCTTGACAACCTGAGGCGACCCTTCTGAGAAGGATGTCATTAGAAATGCATCTGCAGCATGCATCAGAGTAGAGATCTGCTGGCGACTATACCCCTTAAGTTCAACAAGTTCAACTCCAGGGAGCAGCGAAACCGCTTCTTTCGCCAGGGCAGAGTTCTTCACAGCATTGTCAAAAGCCCCGGCAAAGAGTACCTTCTTCTCATCCATCACCCAGCCAAGAGCATTTCTAGCATCTTCTTTTGACTGAAATGGGAAACAGCCCAGATCAATCCCACACGGAATGATGGAATAATTCTTCTTCAGACCGGCCGTCTGCGCATTCTTGACCGACACAAAGATGTTGTAGGCAGAGAGTCTCATTGCAATCCTTGAGAAACGCAGAACCTTCGGCACATTGATGTCACTCCCATGGTAGGTCGAAACAACAGGAACGCTCCTTTGAAGACAGGCCAGCAGGCAACTGAGGCCGTAATGTGCATGAATGACATCCGGTCCGAACTCTTCAATTCTCTTCTTGAGCGGAGCAAGACTTGCAAGATAGCCTTTAATCCCTTTCCCTTCGATTCCAAAGAACTCGCAGTCTACTCCAGATGATTTCAGGGCATCGACCTGCTCCTCTATGAATGGGGCGAATCGCTGTCTATTGAATGAGGCTACAATCAACACTTTCATGACTAGACCAGGCCACGTCCTGCAAGTTTAAACCACGCCCAACCTAGATTGGCCACAAAGACAACGAGAAGCCAATAGTTGAAAAACTTAACATGACTAGCTCTAAGATGAGTAATAGCATAGGACGCGAACATCAATTCAAACGGCAACGCAGGAAGATGAAAGCGTTCTGACTGAGCGAAATTTGAGAAAACCAGTACAACAAGATAGCCACACATAAAAGCAACAAGAAGAACGTGCCTTTTCCAATCCCCACTGAACAGAAGAAGAATCAAAGAAAGAATTACAAAAAAAGACAAAACATTCTTTACATAGTTACCACCATGAATCATTTGAAGATCCTCCTGCCCTTCGATATCAACTAAGGTCGGAAATGGAATTGTGAAAATCAAAGGAGCGAATACGGCTGAACCTGCATACTTTGCAAGACTGTTCCCTCCTGTTCTTTCAGATCGCCATTCCATATTCGAACTTTGACTGCCACTTGAATCGACCAACGATTGAGTTTCTTGAAACACCTGGCTGCCAGCAGAGAAGAACAAACCTAATGCCAGTATAAAAAGGAGTGCCGCTTTCTGCCACCTTGAAACGACTCTGCCTGAAGATAAAATACCAGCCGTAGCTAACGACAAGAAAGCGACCAAACCGATTGCTGTCCTGAATGCAAATAAAAACAACGCAGCTGAGAAAGCCACAATCCACTTCTTCCAAAGGAATCGGTTATCTCTCAGTGCCGAATCGGCCCTTTCAACGAACAACAGGCACAAGAACACCATTTCGGTTTCTTTCAGATGTAGACCACAATAATAAATCAAATTAGGGATCAACATGCAGAAAATCGCCGCCAAGCGCGCCGTTTCGCCACCAAAATTCCTCAATGCCAAACGGTAGACTAGAACACAAGTATATGCGCTCAAAAGCGCTTTTATCATTCTAGTAATGATTATTGAGTTGTTAGTCAGGAAATAAAGGATTGACAGATAGATTGGATAACCAGAATCAGAAATCTCCAACCCTCCCGCGTAATCCGACATAAAAGGATATATCTTAAGGATGCCTTTTGACAGAAGCGTATGCCCATATCTTCCCATTTCATCATAGAACATAACATCTGCGGCTCCAAATTCAAATGGAGCGCCAGTCATCCCTAAATAAAAATAATAACTCAATACTACATATATTAAGCGAATCAACAATGACACTCTGAAGATTAGCTTCTCAAATGCCTTGTCCGACAACCTCGACCATTCCAACGGCAATGTACAAGAAAAATAAAAGAATGAACATACCTCCACAGCACCAAACACCATCCAATACCATGACAGTGAATGCGAGATGAACAGAAGTGTAACTAGCAGCAACAGCCCGAAATAAAGAGCTATAGCCTTATTAGAAAATGTCCTTGGGAAATGTCCAATCATGAGGGAATCAATCGAAAAGCTTACGCTTTATCTTTATTATGCAGGTCCGGATCCGCCGAGGTAGAAAAGAAAGTAAAACAGATTTGAAGCCTTTGCCCTCATTCCATGAACTCAATCCTTTATGCTCACAGAAAGTATCAGCACATCTAACATCTTCGCCAGTTGTCAGGACCGGGCAGAAATAATAAACCGGGAAAAGATGCATCTCCAAAAAGTCTTTTTCCTTTCCATCTGACACAAATCCCCTAGAAACCATATAGTTATAAAAATACGTTGTATTGGGGGTCATATCTAACGCTTGATCATCGAAAACGAAATGGCGGTCAACATAAGTATCCAACATACTCTTAAGCAAAGCATGATTAGGTTCTGATGCAATAACGCCCATCATTACAGGGAGATGTTTACTTCCTTCGTATCCAGCAAAGGCAGAATGCTCGCTCATAAGCGGATCAAAAGAGCGATAGACCTTAAAATCAACATCCAAATACAAACCGCCATAATTCAGAAGAGCCCAAAGACGCACATAATCACTGACAAATGCATATTTTTTTGCGTGATATGCTTCGCGCACATACGAAGGTGCGTCATCAATTGAGAAGTTGTCTTCGTTCCAAAGCTTATACTCCCAATCAGACATATGATCATGCCATGATGTGATGCACTCAAGCGCAAGTGCAGGCATTTCGCCCCTACCGAACCAGCAATAATGTATAATCTTAGGTATCATCTCTTTACGAAAAGTTTAATAATAGATTGCCTGACCGCTGCCGCCAAAGACATGAATTGCCTTTTCGCTTTTAACCACAAAACCGACTTTTCATATTCGTCACGCTCGTGGTCAGAAAACCTAGTCCAATCAACTTTCTCCAATTCAATTGCAGCAACTTCATGGAAACGAGAGTCCAACCAATAGTCAATCAGACCATTGATTCTCAGCCTATCAAGCAAACGAGTCCATGTCTGCTTCGATTCAGGGGAGACACATGACCCCGTCATTTCACCGACTAATGGATCCAGGTTAAAAAGCATATGATACTTAGGATCATGAAGATTCCGGGTAGCTCGCAGGCGAACCGGAACATCATTATTGTAATAAGCAAGAGGCTTATCATAAAATGCAAATGGGTGATGCAAAGCTATACGGAACCAGAGAAGGAAGTCTTCCCCCAACTTAACCCCTTCAGGAAAGCCATGAAACTCATCATACACCCCACGCGGGACGGCAACAGCGCCAGTCCATACCGGCATGGCTGAATTAGACAGGTAAACCTCTGGATAGTTAATGTAACCAGTATCACACCTAACCGCCACATGAGTCTTCCCTGGCTTATAATAGATGTAATTCGAAGCATAAAGCCCAGCATCAGGAAACCGAGGAATGAATGCAGCCATCTCCTCAAGGAAAGACTTATCCCACCAATCATCAGCATCCAGAAAGCAAAGAAACTCTCCAGATGAGATCCAAGCTCCATGGTTTCTCGCAGCCCCAACTCCAGCATTAGACTGAGAGATAAAAGTCACCGGACATACTGTCTCATTTGAAGCCTTATACTCATCTATGCATTGCAAAGCAACCTGACCAGAACCATCAGTGCTCCCATCATCCACAATGACCAGCTCCCAATCATGGTTAGTCTGATTGAAAACGCTCTCCAAGGACTTCCTGACGAAGGAAGCCTTATTGTAAAGAGGCATTATGACTGAGAACTTTGGCACTGCTATTTCTTAAGAATTCCCCACTTTTCAAGCTTGAAAAAGACTCTCTCGACAAACCACACAAGCTTGTAAAGATGATGCTTCCTCAACCTGTTCACCTGCTCAATCTCGAACGCATGCGCATCATAATCAGCAAGCACGGCTGCCGGCAATACTTCTTCAAGCACTCTCCTCCTCTCGGTATTCCTCAACTCAAGATTCCTCTCGCTGATTCCAGAGCAATCGAACAAGGTAACATCAACATCCACATACACTGGCTTGACTCTTCCCAATCCAATCACCTGAAGGTACCATTTCCAGTCACTGACAATCTTGAGGTCCTCATCATAGAGGCCATACTCCCCAAAGAGACTCCTCTTGATGTAAGCACAATCATGATTGAGAGTCGAAGAGTAGAACTGCCTCAATGAATATTCAACCTCACCGCTCTTCCCTACAACGGATCCATTCTCATCCACTCTAAGCATGTTGCCATACAGGATGTCAGGATGTCCCTCTCTCTCAATTGCATCAAGCATGCGAGCAGTAACATCCGCATCTGCCAGACAATCCCCAGAATTAAGGATCTGGATATACTCCCCCTCAGCCATCCTGATGCCCTTGTTCATGGCATTATAGATGCCTTCATCCTTCTCGCTCACCCATTTCACAGGATACGAGGCAGACTCAGCATACTCACGAATTATCTCAGCCGAAGAATCAGTTGACGCTCCATCAATGATAACATGCTCAAGTAAAACCGAAGCCTGTCCAGACACTGATGCAAGAGTCTTTCTCAGACCCTCAGCATTATTATAGTTTATAGAGATAATCGAGAGCTTCATACTATTGAGCCATAAAGGTCAGAATATTCACGGGATACGTTGTCAATCGTATAGTTCGCCATGACCTTTGCCCTGGCATTCATAGCCAGGCAATCAACATTATCATCATCGAGACAATAATGAATACCTTCTGTCAGATCACAGATATCCTCTGCCAGCCAACCATTCGAGCGATGATCGACCATATCAGAGTTCCCGCCTATGTTGAATGCCACGACCGGTGTACCACAAGAAAGACTCTCCATGATGGTATTGGACAAGTTCTCACTTCTCGATGGGACCACGGTAACGTCAGCAGCATTATACAAATCAACAATCTGTTTGTCATCCTTTATTTCACTCCAAATTGTAGAGTGAATAGGAAGAACTGTTGCATCAAAGCTAGCATCAGCCCCGAATATGAGCAGCTCCACCCTTTCAACATTTCTCATAGCTGACACAGAAGCCACAAGTCTGTCAAAACCTTTATTGGGATCGTTCGTCGCATTTACAGCGCCAAACAGAATATACTTCTTACCAGGATCCAATCCCAAGCGCTTCCTCGCCTCATCTCTATCCATTGGAGCATAGAGGTCGACATCTATACAATTAGGAATGACTGTAACAGGAAAGACTTTGAACAATTCACTTTGTTTGGCACAGTCAGCAAGCCAGTTGCTCGGAGTGACTACATGAAGATCCAGGCCTTCAAAGTAGTTCTTCTTCTCCTGGAACACCTTGTAGGAAAGATCTTTCTGCTTCATGGAGCCAAGCATTGGACAAGCGCCACAGTGAGACTTGTACTTCTGACAATCCATAGAAAGATGACATATCCCGCAGAACGGCCAGCAATCATGAAGTGTCCAGACTATTGGCTTCTTTATATTCTTAAGTACACCAAGGTCCAGGAATCTCTGGTTTATCCAATGAAGATGGATCACATCATAATCATTCCAATCAACACGACCATGAAAGGACATAGAACGAAGATCAGAGAGATATAAGCTACTTCTTGTTTTCCGGTACGGCCTCCATTTCAGATGCTGAAGCTTATTCTTTATCTTCAATGCAACCCAATCCCAAAAACGGAATATAACATTCTGGGGCAGCAAAGAAGCGATGTCGATTACATCAGGATCAGTTGAAGACCGGAACTTGACGAGCATACTGGCGTTCACGCCTAGCTGCTGCACACCGTTCATGATGCGCATGGCAGCTCTGGCAGCTCCGCCTCGAGATTCAGACGTGTTTATAAATAGAACTTTCACTCTGACCTTTCAACCGTTTGTATAGCAGCAGCAACTTGTATCGCCAATCGCCACTGAACAGCATTGACAGATAGAGATTACGGAACTTCTCTTTCAGAAAACCCTGACTCTTCTTTTTTGAGAAGCACTCATAATCCCTCAATCGGTCCACAACGACCCCAGAAGGATGAGAAAGAGGCATTATCGGGAAAGACTCTTTATTTCCCATCTCTGCGGAATTATCCAGTGTGTGAGTACCTTCCGCATCAAAACCGATATTCGAAACCAAGTTTCTTTGCGGATGAATCGTGACCCCCTCACAATCAAGAATATGAATCTGCATTTGATAGTCCCAGTAGCTCTTCTTTTCCGTATCCTGCTGAATCTCCAAAACCTTATAAAACCACCAGTCCGCCTCAACAGAAGAATAGAACAACTTCAAACACTTCTTCCTAAACTTTCTCGCATCAAAATGATGAAGGTCCAGATCGAAACCCTTCCAAGCCCTTGACCATGAGGCCCAAGCTCCTGTTATCATATAATGCGAAAAATCATACGAAGCAGAGCATCTCCACTTATCATTGTACAAAGTACTACTGATGTACATGACATGTTCATCATCCTTGTAGCGATGAAGAAGTTCATCACAATAGGCAAAGAAATCAGGATGAGGAAGGCAGTCATCCTCCATTACGATTCCCATCTCCACATTGCTAAAGAACCAACTGATTCCAGCAGCAGGGCCGGCACCACAGCCCAGGTTCTTTTCCTGATACAGCGTGTGCAGTTCACAAGGCCAGTCAACCATCTCATTTATGACGTCACGAACCTCCAGAATCTTCCGTCGATCCGATTCGTTTCCCTCCCGAGGGCCATCCTGACATATAAACAGATTATTCGGCTGTATTTTACTGATCTCACCTAAAACACGAGCGACATGCTCCGGACGGTTAAATGCAATAAGAAGAACTGGTATCTGCAAGCTCATCTTAAATGAAATATTTGATCCATATCACAAAGAAGAATAATCTAAGACGAGTACGAGATATTATTTTCATATTCTCATATCGTCCTCCAATAGGGTAACAAAAATACCTTAACAATGAAGATAGTCTTTGTTGAACAGGTCGCCCCATATGGCTGATTACGGAGTAATAACGACGTAAGAACCATGAAAGATTTACTTGTATATCAGGGACAAAATGCGCCAGAGTCGAATTTGAGCCTACAATCTTTCTCTCATACTCAAAATAGTTTGTTATTTTGTATATCCATCTCTCATGAGTCTCAGACGAAGAAGAAGTGGAAGACTGATGCTGAACCCAATGATACACCAACTCATCCAAATAGACAGTCTTATCTGTATGTAAGTACACCTCAATATTAAATAATGTATCTTCCTCAAAAAAGGTGTTTCTATCTAAGAATCGAATTGAAAACTTTTCGATAACAGAGAGGCGATAAAGAGAATTCCAAATACTTCTTGACAAATAGTTTAGATTCTTATCTGAAGACATAGGGAGAAAAAGGGATTGTAGAATTCCATCACGGGAAGGTGAACCAAAGCGCACTAAATCATGATGATCAGAGTATTCCACCATCGTATTTGCACATACGACATCTCCCAACGTGGTTTCTAGAGATAAAACCATCCGAGAATAGGCATCCTTTTCGACATAGTCATCATGATCAGCAAAACCGATGTAGATGAATCCCTTACTAATCGCATACTCTATCCCACGATTTCTACTCTCCGCTATTCCGACATTACGTTCATTCTCAAGAATAATAAACCTCTTATCACGAACCGCATATGATTTTACAACTGAATCACTACCATCAGTTGGTTTATCCAAGACACAAATAAAAGTCAGATTCGGATACCGTTGAATGAGCAATGATTCTAGCAACGGCTTTAGAAAGATACCGGCATTCCAAATCGGAATAATAATTCCTACAGATGGGAAACTTATATCCTTTTGACTATTTTCAATCATCATTTTGAATTTCTTAATCGCTTTCGTATCTTTCTATAAACAACATATAATGGATGAATGACGATAATCAAACCAGCACCCATAACAGGATAATCCGAGCATACACGACTTAATCCTCTAAAAAAGGGAATATATGATTGTATTTGCGCATTATTTCGCTTAACAATAGGCACAAATGCAAAGACACTGCTTATTCTAGTACATGCCAACTTGTGAGCAAGCGTATTAAAATAATGTTCAATTGCAAAATTCCGAATTAATAAAGCTAAACGTCCATCAGCATGTGCAACTTCTGCGGAGTAATCAAACAAGCGGCCACCTGCTTGAAAACAATAGTCAAATATTTTCTTACCTGACAACAATCCTGATCTTCCTGCAGAAATTGATTCCGGATTGTTCCTATAGCAATAGTGTATAGTCTTTACTGACATAATAGAAGACGCACTCAAGATAGATTTAGGGAAAAATAACGTATCTTCCCAATACTCATTTGCAGGAAATGACAAGTCGATCTCATTTAAATAGAGCCTACGATATATCACTCTCCAGACATATCCAATATGATAAACGAAAGAATCGCCAAAGAAACGTTCCACGAATGATCGCCCTTCCATAGTGGATGAATCAACAAAAAAAATGTGATCCTCCATACTTCCGTCACGAAGGAAGTCACTGTAATTGAATAACAACACATCAGGACTATTGTTCCGCAGCAACGAAATAGTCGCAGACAATGGTGCTTCTGACAGAAAATCGTCAGAATCGACGAACCATACATAACGGCCCTTTGCATTCAGCAAACCAGTATTGCGCGCAACGGATAGTCCCTGATTACACGCCTGGAAAATAACTGTCAGATTCGAGTGATTATCTTGGTACTGCCGCAATATTTTCGAGCTATTATCTGAGGAGCAGTCCTCAATACACACTATCTCAAATTCATCATCCTCAAGCCCCTTTGAGTAAATACTGTCCAAACATTGAGGAAGATACTCCTCAACATTAAATACAGGAACAATAAATGACAGAAACGGTGTCACAGAACAATCCAACCCTCTGCGTAAATATCAGGATTTTTAACCTCAAAAAGCCACTTCCTTGGAGCAATAACTTCCTTATCAGGATTCTCATTCAGCCAAGCTCCCCACCAACTATAAGAGCTATTTGCAATGATATTACATTTACACAAGCTCATTAAATGCATGTCATAATAGCTATCTGTTCCAGTGTTCCAATCCACAAATATATATTCTGGGCCGACAAATGCTCCCCGACACCAATCGATATCGTTAGAGAAAACAAAAAAACGAACATCCTCATACTTCCTCTTAAAATAATCAATAGCAGGAGCATAATAAGACATATCCTGAATTGGGAATCCTCCTATATAATCACCTCTACGAACATGAATAGAGACGGACATAGACTCCTTTATCTGATTCTCAACATCGATATTCTTTGGATTACAACTCTTAGGAAATACAAACTCCTTTCTAATCACAGATTCTACGCCATCAAAATACTTCTCAGATTGCCAATATCCATCAATAAAACCTCGTTCCATATCAAAGATTTTCGGATTGTAATCATAACTATCAGAAGCAATTTCACTAATGATATTATTACGGCGGCCAAAAAATTTTCGGCGGAAACGATCCCAATATGTTCGATACTCGTCTCTCTCAATTTGGCACTCCTTTAATGAAGCGATTCTAATAGGAAGACGAAATACAGGAAGATGATTATGCTCAGGATGTATCAAGTAGGCACTCATATCAAACTTTACATCCTTCCCCATAAGTTGAAGTTTACGATATATGACATACTGGAACATTTGATTTCCAAGCTGTCCATGCATATTAACTATTATCATCTTTTCAAAATGGCGATCAACGAATCAAATACACTCTTTCCCAAAGGCAGAGACATAAAAACCAGTCCTGACTTTCTCCCGAAGTATTTTCTCAATGATCGTATAGCAAGTCTATTTCTAAATAACAACTGATATAACGAATACTGTTCCTCAGCATCAAGATGAGAATATTCAGCTAATAAAGACGACACATATGATCTGCAGATACTCTCAAGCTCACGTCGAAAACCCTCATCAATAAAAGGAAGACTCAGCCAACTATTTATCTCGATAGGGCCCTGAACACACTTTGCATACACTTTTGATGCAGTTGGTTTGGAACCAGTTATAGAAAAAGGATTAGATCGGAAAACATAAA
>JAKSJT010000249.1 GCA_024402125.1 Bacteroidales bacterium | reverse complement strand
GAATGTGAACCATCCGCTATAGAACTTCTTCTCTTCATTCCTTCCTAGGATTTCCGGAAGACGGGCAACATTGGCAAGACCCATACCGACCTTGAAATACAGTTCGTCGATGCCTTCTGGGATGTTGAACTCATCAAGGAGCTTACGAAGAACCTCATTTGATGGCTTGAATCCAATCTGGCTAAGACCATTTTCAAGACTCTTCTTACCCAGATCAATAGTATCCTGACGAAGGTTAGTCCTGAAGTATTCAATAACTATATTGGCTGCATGTCTAGTCTTAAGGAACTGGATCCATTCACGCTTCGGTATGGCATTCTCCGCTGTGATGATCTCAATCTGGTCACCAACTTTAAGTGTATATGTCAAAGGAACAAGTCTCATGTTCACCTTTGCTGCAATGGCCTTGTTACCTATCTCAGTATGGATCATGTAGGCAAAGTCTAGCACGGTAGCACCCTTCTGGATAGTCTTCTGCTCTCCCTTGTGAGTAAATACCATGATGTCAGCACTGGTAAGATCCTTGTGGATAATGTCAAGCAGATCGAGGGCATTGACATCCGGACTGACAAGGATATCCTTGACTTTGGCAAGCCACTTGTCCATCTCGGAGTATTCCTCCATGACATAACCTTCTCTTTTGTATGCCCAGTGAGCGGCGATACCTTTCTCTGCAATATCATCCATTCTTTTGGAACGGATCTGAACTTCAATCCAGATACCGGCATTGCTCATAAGAGTACAGTGAAGAGCCTCATATCCGTTTCCTTTAGGATGACGGACCCAGTCTCTGACTCTGTCAGGCATGTATCTGTAAAGACCTGTAATAATTGAGAAGATATGATAGCACTGGTCTCTTTCAGTATCCTGATTGGCATTCTCCGGAGTGAAGATGATACGGACTGCATAAAGATCATAGATCTGGTCGTATGACACTCTCTTAGTCTGCATCTTATGCCAAATTGAATACGGAGACTTTACTCTTTTCTTTACCTTGAAAAAGAATCCGGATTCCTCGAGCTTCTTGTTGATAGGTTCAATGAACTCATCAATTTCCTTTTCCCTCTTCTGAACATCCTTGTTGATCCTTTCAGAGATGTCATTATATGCCTCGGGTTCCTTGAATTTGAGCCAGATGTTCTCCATTTCCGACTTGACTTCATATAGACCGAGTCTATGAGCAAGAGGAATGAAAATGTACATGGTCTCGCTGAGAATCTTATCTCTCTTATGCTCAGGCATGAACTCAATAGTCCTGCAGTTATGAAGTCGGTCTGCAAGTTTGATAAGGACTACTCTCACATCGTCATTAAGAGTTAGAAGAATCCTTTTGAAGTTCTCTGCCTGAATACTCTCAACAGCAAAGTTTGTCTGTTTTGTCTTGTCCTCATTGTCGAGAACGGTCTTGATTTTTGTGAGACCCTCGACTAGAGAGGCAATTTTATCTCCAAAAAGAGTCCTGATGTCTTCTATAGTGTAGTTCGTATCTTCAACCACATCATGAAGAAGAGCAGAGGCAATTGACTTGTAACCAAGACCGATATTGTCAACAACAATCTTGGCTACAGCGATAGGGTGGAGTATATAAGGTTCTCCGGAGACTCTTCTGACATCCTTGTGTGCAGTATTTGCGAAATCAAAAGCACGCTGGATTACGTCAATTTCCTTTTCATTGGCGCATCGCTTAAGCGCAGACTTCTTGAGCCCGGCAAATTCCGTCTCTATCAAGTGGAGTTCTTGTTCTGTAAAAGAAGTTATACCCATGTGGTTATCTTTAGTTTAGGAATTCGTGGTTTTGTCAGATACAGCGCTTATCTCTTCCTTATAGTCTTCAAGGTTCTGGAATGAGTACGACAACTCGCATCCATATAGCAGAATGAGCCATCCGAATCTCATCCAGAGCATAAAGAGAGGAATAGCAGCAACTGTTCCATATACTGAGTTGACTCTAGTTACGAGGAGCTGAGTCTCAATATAGAGGTACTGAAGTATAGTGAAAGCAAGTCCGGCAAGTATTGCTGCCTTCAGCGCGTTACTGTATTTTACTATAGTGTTAGGAATATACTTGTACATGGCTGATATGACAAGTATAGACAAGGCTCCGAATATTCCCCAACCAAGCAAGCTCTTGAATCCTACCAGGAACCCAGAATCCGGGAACACATAGTCAAGTGCATTTGAGTAGATGAATGATGTTGACGAGAAAATCAAAATCAGGAAAGGGGAGAGAATCATAATGATAAGGTCAGTTGTGAATCTCTTGAAGAAATTCCTGGATTTCTCAACTTTCCATGCTGAGTTGAACACTCTTTCAACACACATCATCATCCAGATTACAAGCCAGGCGAAGAATAGCGCACTGAAAAATCCGAACCAACCGCTTCTTGCCGTATCGAGAATTCTGGTGGCTGCTTCAAGGATCTGATCCTTGATAAAGGGATATTCTCCGAGCTTGTCATTGACAAAATCATAAAGGGCACCAGATAATCCAAGTCCTCCTGTCAGTGCAAAAGCAACAGCAATGAATGGAACAACAGACATGAAGCAGAAGTAACTGAGAGATGCGGACTGGAGTCCAATCTTCTCCTCCTTGAATGTCTTTAGCATAAGCTGAGCTACCTGAAGGTCCTTGACCATTCTTCGCTTGTATTTTCCAAGCTGAGTGAGGTCAAGTCTCCAGATCTCTTCATTCCAGAATGATTGGATACTGTTTATGTAATGTTTAGGATGCTTCATTCAAAAATCTAAAATAAAGTAGGTTCGTCATCGAACAGTGTGTTCTCTTTGACTGTTTCAGGCTGATTGTCATCAAAGCTGAAAAGAGATCCAATTGCTTCCTGTTGATTCTTAATAGACATTGGTTCCGACTCTTGAGGACTTGCTGAAGCCTCGGCTGCTGGGATCATGGCCATGAATTCCTGCTCGGATACTATCCTGACACCTAGTGACTCACACTTTTTGATCTTCTCTGGTCCTGGCTTTTCTCCAGCTAGAAGGAATGTTGTCTTTCCGCTGACAGATCCGCTATTCTTTCCTCCATTTCTGGTGATCAACTCTTTCATGGCATCTCTTGAAATGCTGAAATTACCTGAAATAACGATTGTCATGCCTTCCAGAGCGTTTGATGTAGGCTCTGATGGAGCCTCGCAGGTAAACTGAAGTCCTGCTGCCTTGAGGCGCTGAACTTCAATAATGTGTCTTTCATCCCTGAACCAGTCATATATGCTGTTTGCAATTACTTCACCTACATCACCAATAGCAAGAAGTTCTTCTTTAGAAGCTGCAGCAATTGCATCAATGTTTCCGAAATGCTGTGCAACGGATTTCGCTGTCTGTTCTCCAACAAAACGGATACCAAGTGCAAACAGTACTCTTTCGAAAGGGACACTCCTAGATTCCTTCAAAGAATCCAGAAATCTTTGAGATGACTTGTCAAGCCATCCTTCAAGTGTCAGGAGCTGACTCTTTTTCAAATCGTAGAAATCAGCAGGAGTCTGAGCTAGGTTAAGGTCAAAAAGCTGATTTACTGTTGCCTCACCAGCTATGATGTTCATTGCTTTTCTCGCAAGGAAATGGATCATCTTTCCCTTGATCTGGGTTGGACATCCGTCTGTATTAGGACAGAACCATTTTGCTTCGCCTTCTGTCTTAGCGAGCTGAGCTCCGCAGTCTGGGCAGACAGTAGGGAACTGTGGCATTTTTGCACCAGGTTCTCTTTTAGAAATCTCTACTCCTGTAATCTTAGGGATGATTTCGCCGCCTTTCTCTACATAGACGTAGTCGTTCTCATGGATATCCAGAATTTGCATCTGGTCTGAGTTGTTAAGAGTTGCTCTCTTTACTACAGTTCCGGAAAGAAGCACAGGATCTAGGTTTGCAACAGGAGTCACCGCTCCAGTTCTTCCTACCTGATAGTCAATGCTTAGAAGCTTTGTAAGAGCGCTTTCAGCCTTGAACTTATAGGCAACAGCCCATCTAGGGCTCTTTGCTGTATATCCTAGTGTCCTTTGGAACGCCAGTTCGTTTATCTTGATAACTATACCATCCGTTGGGTATGGAAGATTCTTCCTCTGAGTATCCCAGTAGTTGATATAATCTTCTATCTCTTCTATGTTATGGCAAATCTTTCTTTTGTCACTGACAGGAAGTCCCCACGAAGCGGCAGCATCGAGAGCCTGGCTATGAGTTGCGAACATGACGCTGTCTGCCGGGATATGGTAAAGAGTACACCATAGACCTCTATGAGCAACTTCCTTTGAGTCCAGAAGCTTCAGGGACCCTGAAGCTGCATTGCGTGGATTGGCAAATGGGGCTTCCTCCATTTCTTCTCTTTCCTTATTCAGTCTATCAAAGGCACTGAATGGCATAAGAATCTCACCTCTGATTTCAAACTCATCAGGGATATTATCTCCCTTGAGATATTGTGGGATGTTGCTTATATGTCTTGCATTCTCTGTAACATCATCTCCGACAACTCCGTCACCACGGGTCAGGGCTCTAAAGAGCTTTCCCTTTTTGTATGTCAGACAAATTGCAGTACCGTCGAATTTAAGCTCGCAGCTATAGGTGAATCCTGAGTCCAGGGTCTTGACAGCTCTTTCAGCAAATTCTTCAACTTCACCAATGCTATATGTGTTGCCAAGAGAAAGCATAGGATACTTATGCTTATACTGGGCAAATTCCTTCTTTATGCCGGATTCAGCATTGTCAGCGAATGGCTTATCAATATCACTACCTACTTTCTGCGTAGGGGAGTCAGGAGTTAGAAACTCGGGCCACTCTGATTCAAGAGCCTCAAGCTCGTGCATCATCTGGTCATAGTCGTAGTCGGACATAGTTGGAGCGTTGTCCACATAGTACTTACGGCTATTCTCCCAAAGAGTCTCCTTCAGGTAATCAATTCGCTTTTTTGCTTCTATCTTGTCCATAATGCGGATTTATCCATTTTAATAAACAAATATAATGAAATTCATTCATTCTAGAGCTCTTAGTTATATATAACTAATCGAGTAGGAGGAAAACAAAAGTAGTTTTCTTCCTACTTTCATTTTCCGAC
>JAKSJT010000248.1 GCA_024402125.1 Bacteroidales bacterium | reverse complement strand
TGGTACCGGTACCAGAAGAGTGATATGAGCGTGGATAAGAGATGCCCTTCAAGGGTGGCAAAGGGCATCTCGAAATAAAGGCTGCTACTACTTCTTTCTCTTGGTCCGAAGAGAAGGACCTTGCAAGTCGAAGTGGTGAGAAGAATTGACCAGACGATCCATGATAGCATCAGCCAAAGTGGCTTCGGCAATATAGTCATACCACTTGTCCAAGGCAAGCTGGGATGTAATGATGACGGATTTCTTTCCATAGCGGTCATCGAGTAGCGTCAGTAGTGCAATACGCGTGATACTATCCATCTCCTGTAGTCCGAAATCGTCAAAGATCAGCAGATCGATTCTGTTCAGCTGAGCCAGTAAGGCTTCAAACGTACCATCCAGCTTTGCCTGTTTCAGTATATTGGTAAAGTGATTCATGCTCATATACTGTGTATGAAGTCCCAGTGTGCAGGCCTGGTGTCCGAAAGCACATGCCAGCCAGGATTTTCCGCATCCGGTCTTTCCTGTTATCAGCAGGTTCTCCCCATTGCGGACAAATCCACAATCTGACAAAGCAGAGAGCTGGTCGAAAGTAAGATTGCGGGCTGCAGAGCAGGTGATGCTCTCAATCAATACCTTCTCCGGAAGTCTGGCAGCCTTGAGCAGTCTTGCCGTACGATTATCGTCACGGGAGCGGATCTCCGTCTCTATCATCTTTGTGACAGCAGATTCCAGACTTGGACGCATCTGTACCGGCAGTTTCAGCATGTCACTGACCGCCTCTGCCATTCCTGGCAAACGGAGACTCTTCAACTGAGAAATGATAAGGTTACTGCTCATAGTCATTCTCCTTTCTCTGCTCAGGGCCACGGCAGACTTCCTTATAGACAGATGCCCCACGTACATTGTCATTGAGAGGAGGACGTGATATGGTCTCTCCGGTATCAAGGTCACGATTATTCTTCAGCATGTTGCAAAGAGATGCATATTTGGCGGTACCGATTCCCTCACGTATCAGGCTGCAGGCGTGATCAAGTCTCTGGCGGCCATATTTCTTGGCCAGGGCAAGTACTCCATTACATTTGCCATAGGCCTGTTGCGGAAATGTCGTACGCTTAAGGATGTCCTCTATCGCCCATTTTACCGAAGGTCCAATGTTTGCGCCCCATCCGATCAGGGTAGCGGCATTGATTTCCTTCCTCTGCTCGTAAGCAAGATGCTTCTCTGGCATGTGGGACTTCTCTGTGGAATATCCATAGGGTATAAGACTGCGGGTATGGCAGCAGGCCAGCTCCTTTCCGGCGTAGACCTCCACATATTCGATGTCCCACATCACCTTGACGGTCTGACCGACATATTTGAAAGGGACACTGTAGAAATGTCGCTCCTTGCCGACACAGACATGATAGGTGCTGCTGAGTTTCACCTTCTTACGCATACGGAAACGATACATCTGCTCCGGAAGAGGCTGCATCTGAGGTTTTTCGAATGTCTGGTAGATCTCCCAGCGGGTACTGCCTTTGTAGGGACGTGAGCAATATTCGTCAAGGAGCTCAAGAATGCGTCCGTTGAGAGAATCCAGCGAGAAGTATTCCTCACACTCAAGACGGGAATAGACGTACTGATAAAGCTGGTTGACAGCACCCTCCACCGTACCCTTGTCTCTGGGAGTACGCACACGGCAGGCAATCGGCTCTATGCCGTAGTACATAGACCATTCCACATTGGCATCAGAGAAAGTCAGACTGTATCGTTCGGTCTTCTTGACCCACTGCTTCATGTTGTCGCTCTTCGCGACCTTCGGCAGTGCTCCCAGAAATTCGAGCCCCTTGTTCAGTCCGTGGAAAAACCATTCCGTCGATGCATTCGGTAAAGCCATCATGAAAGGCAGATTACTGAAGGGCATCACACAGACGAGGACTATCAGCTTCTGCTTTGCTCTGGTACGATAGTCTGTCAGATAGAGAGGATCTCCTGCAAAGTCAATCTGCCATTCACGTCCCGGCTCATATTCATTATGATAAGAGTAGTCATGGCTTGAGCGAAAGGCTGCGACATGCTTCTTGAACTGGGTATAGCCATACCCGTCAGGACAGGACTTGTGGTAGTAGCTCTCGTAGACCGACTGGATGTTGGAATGACGATTGCCAAGGCGTCGGATAATCTCTGGCATCATCAGCTCAAGTGCTTCCTTACGGGAATCTGACTTAGGTCTGCCACATTCTCCCTGGAAGACTTTTGAAAACTCGTCATCAGGGAGCGATAGCAGTTCCCCATAGCTCTGACCTGTCTCATCTGCCTGACGTTTGACTGCGGATACAAGTCGTTTGCTGCAATGGATCTCAGCACAAATGGCTGATTGGGATGTTCCCTTTCCAAGCAGCAATAGAATTTGTTTGGTTCGTAACATAAAAGTGAGTGTTACTGATTAATATTGATAGTTAATTAACTCCGGCATTTCTGCCTTATCTATCAAATTAATCGAACCAAACCTAAAATGCAAGAATTATCAGCTGTTTTTCTTGGGCTATGAGCTCTTGCTTCTAAATGTGGGGCTGATGCCCCATTAGGAATAAAAATTTAAATATGATTTTTACCCCCAAACCCCCAAAGGGGGCTTTAACCGACGGGTCAAATCAGCGGTACCAGACAGCGATATGAGCGTGGATGAGTTCTTATGTCAAATGCTTGCTTTTCGGCCTTCTCATTTATGGTACCCCATTATAAAATCAGCTATCAGATCCACGCTAAATGGCGGTACCACAAAAGTGATATGAGCGGTACCCAAAGAGCGATATAATCAAAATATATTGATATGAATAAGTATTTAGATTATACATGATGATTAGAATATCTGAAATCCATATTAGCACCAGATTCTCTCTTAACTGTCCGATGCTATAATAGAACTTCAAGTTTACGAGCGTTATATTCATATCCCATTTGTTAAATGCACCCTCAAGAGTGCATATATTATTACAATTTGCACTTTTCACGGTGCAGATATAGATATTTCGCATCTAATTACCTAGAAAAATACATCCAATCAGAGACAAAATACATCCGAAATGATATATTTTGTTAAAATTTTAGAGTTTTTATATTCGAAATGATGTAATATGAAAAACATTTTGTATTTTTGCATCCGATAGAATATAATTCCGAATTCATTTTGACAATCTCGAAACCAAATTCCTATGGAAAGAACGCAATTATCACAGACGGTCAAGGATCTCCGCAAGGAGTTCGGCATGACGCAGGAGGAACTGGCTATGAAATCGGGTGGAGGCCGGAACTTCGTGCGTAATCTTGAGCAAGGCAAGCCAACCCTACGTATGGATAAGGTAAACCAATTGCTCGACCTGTTTAACTACACGTTGGTGGCTGCACCACGATTTAACGAGGGATAATCATCATGCGACAAGCCAAGATATACAGAAAGGAAACGTTGGCAGGAATGCTGACGGAAGACGGGGGCGAATACACGTTCATGTACGATAGTGCCTACCTCGCTTCACCATCTCCAGTGGCCCTCTCTCTTACCCTTCCAATACAGAAGGAGGCATACAAAAGTCCTGTTTTGTTTCCCTTCTTCGATGGGTTGATACCTGAGGGATGGTTGCTTGACGTTGCATTGCGAAATACCGACATCAGCGTGCTTGACCGGATGTCGCTTCTGCTGCTGTGTTGTAAGGAGTGCATCGGCAGTGTGAGTGTTGTACCCGCAAACGAATAATGCGTATGTGCAAATGTTTGTTTTGTTATAAGGAATTAGACGAAGGTCAAAAGGACTTTCATCCTAGTTGTGCGCGCAAGTTCTTCGGTACTGCGGATGCGCCATTGCTGGAGTATAGGCGAGAAGATCTGGATGCGTTGGCTGCGCAGGTAATACAAGCGCAGACGTCTCTGACAGGAGTTCAACCCAAACTGTCGCTGAACCTTCATAAGCATGAAGGCTGCAACCGACTCACAATCGTAGGACTTTGGGGAGATTTCATCTTCAAGCCTCAAACGGATGCTTATCCAGAACTGCCCGAGAATGAGGATCTCACAATGCACATGGCAGAAGCAGCTCGCATAAGGGTGGTTCCACATTCACTTATCCGACTGGCAGATGGTAGCCTCGGTTACATCACACGCCGCATTGACCGCACAAAGAAGGGCGAGAAGATTGACATGGAGGACATGTGCCAGTTGACGCTCCATCCTACCGAGTATAAGTACAAAAGCTCATGCGAACAGATAGCCAAGACAATTGCCGCTTATAGTTCCATGCCGAAGCTTGACCTTGTGAACTTCATGCAGGTGTTGCTTTTCTCCTTCATAACCGGCAACAACGACATGCACCTGAAAAACTTCTCGCTTTACCGCCCGAAGAAACTTTATCAGTTGACTCCGGCCTACGATCTGCTGAATGTTGCCATTGTAAACCCGAAAGACAAGGAAGAATTGGCGCTCACGCTGAATGGCAAGAAGTCACACCTGAAACTCACTGATTTTCTCAAAGCTTCTGCTACGATGGGCATAGAGGGAAACGTAACCATGCAGCTGATTGCAAGTATGAAGAACGCTCTCCCGACATGGACGGAACTGATAAACAGTTCGTTTCTCAGTGAAGACAAGAAAGAAGCTTACATAAAACTTATCAACAAGAGAATTGAAGCTTTATCAGATGATTGATATTGAATGTCTTCTGCGGAGAGCTAGGTACATTTTGCCCGTAAATTCAATTGATACAGTCAACTCTTCAGTTCAAAAGCCACAGAGACAAAGGGTATATCCGGTCGGAAAGTTATGCAAAAATACCACTTTCCGACCAGCAAAATAACATTATTTGGTCGGAAGGTGCTTTTTCCCATATAGGAAACGACCAAGTAATGTTATTTTAGGCTATCTTTGCCACAGATGGATCGGCTCGATGATATCCGTGTATTCATGGAAGATCTCATGCATCCGGCCAGACACCTCATGATAGACATCATATCGGCCCGGCACCAGTATCAGCTGGGGGCAGAGCGTCCGGGCACTCTTGCACGGCATGGCGGAGAGGACACCGAACTTCCGCGCTTCATAACTGGCTGTAGCTATGACTACCCTCTCCCCGGTTCCGCCGA
>JAKSJT010000247.1 GCA_024402125.1 Bacteroidales bacterium | reverse complement strand
ATCACACTTGCACACTCTGCAGATGCTCTCTCTGCTCTTGAAGGTAAGGTAGCAGGCATGCAGATTTCTTCGTCTGGTGGTACAGGTACCTCACAGAAGGTTATCGTTCGTGGTTACTCTTCAATTGCTGGTAACAACCAGCCTCTTTACGTTATCGATGGTGTGCCAATGTCTAACTCAACAATGGGTGTACAGGATTTGAACAACTCTATCGACTTCGGTAACCAAGCTGCTGACATCAACCCTGATGACATCGAGACAATCACAGTCCTTAAGGGTGCATCAGCAACAGCTCTCTATGGTTCACGTGCTGCAAATGGTGTTATTATCATTAATACAAAGCGTGGTGCTGAGAACGAGAAGGTGAAGATTACCTATGATGGTACATTCTCTGTTTCCAGTGCGTTACGTATTCCTAATCTTCAGCAGAAGTTTGGTCAGGGATGGTATTATTCCTATGAAGGAAATATGTTCGAAAACCAGTCTCCAACAGAGAATGGTTCATGGGGTAACATCCTTGATGGTCGTGAAGTAGAATGGCGTCCAGGTGCTGCTTGGTATGATGGAGCTGATCCTTCTTACACTTCATACAGCTATAAGAAGAACTCACTTGACAATTTCTATTGCACTGGTTTCGAAGCTAACAATAACATCAGCGTAGAGGGTGGTACAAAGAATTCAGGTTACGTATTCTCTTATGGTAACATCTACTCTGATGGTATTCTCCCAGGAGCCAACGACTATTTCAAGCGTAACACATTCTCTTTCCGTGGTAACACAAAGCTCTGGCAGGAGAAAGCTTGGGTAAATTATGGTATCAACTATGTGAAGAAGGACATTCGCAACGCTATGACAGGTCAGGGTGGCGATGGCTCGGTTATTTACAACGAGATTTTGCAGTATCCTGTAAACATCGACTATGCAGACCTCAAGGACTATAACAGCGTTTACAACAATAACAACAACTATTATAGCCCATATCAGAAGAACCCTTGGTGGGTGCTTGACCATAACTATGGTATGCATTCTGATGATCATATCTATGGCAACTTTGAGTTTGGACTTAACATTATCAAGGGTCTTCAGCTCATCGCTCGTGGCGGTCTCGACATCAACAACTACGTTGAAAAGACATATAACAACATCTACACCTTCGATGATGGTTCTTACGCTTCTGATGAAGGAGCAAGCCCAGAGAACGGTTCTTATTCAGAAACAGCAGGTCGCTCACAGCAGTGGGATTTCAACACATTCCTCAATGCAGACTACCGCATTGCAACAGATTGGTCTATCCATGGTGTAGCAGGTCTCAATGTAAACGAAAGAGCTTCACGTTACACCGCTGGTTCCCTCTCTGGTCTTGCTGTATCTCAGTATCCAAGCTTTGACAACACAAGTGGTGCTACACCTACTGCATCCTCATATATGTCAAAGCGTCGTCTCGCAGGTCTTTACACACAGGCTGACCTTGGCTGGAAGGATGCTGTATATCTTACACTCTCTGCCCGCAACGACTGGTCATCAACTCTTCCAAAGGATAGCCGTTCGTTCTTCTACTGGGGTGCTAATGCTTCTGTTATCTTGACAGACCTCTTCCCATCAATCAAGAACGATGTTATCAGTTTCCTCAAACTTCGTGGAGGTTATGGTAAGACTGGTAACGATGCTGGAGTATATCTTACATCATCTTACTACTATCTTGCTGATGCAGGTGCTGCTTTCGGTTCTCTCACATTCCCTCTTAACAGCTATGTAGGTCTTGCACAGAGCTCACGTCAGCCTGCTACAACTCTTAAGCCTGAGATTTCTACAGAGACAGAGTTTGGTGTTGATGCACGTTTCTTCGACAATCGTCTCTCTTTTGATCTCGCATGGTATAATAAGTTGACAAAGGATCAGATCATCTCTGCTACACTTGCTCCAGAAGCTGGATATACATCTGCTGTCCGTAACGTAGGTAAAATCCGCAACAAGGGTGTTGAGCTTACCATCGGTATTAATCCTGTCCGTACAAAGGACTTCTCTTGGGACTTTGCATATACATTCTCAAAGAACTGGAACAAGGTTGAGGAACTTTGGGATAACACAACAGAAACTACTATCTATGGTCTCTCTGCTGGTCCACAGCTCAAGGCTATCGTAGGAGAGCCTCTCGGCACTTGGACAGACTATCCAGTAAAGACCGTAGAGGATGAGTCAAGTCCTTATTACGGATGTGTCATCGTTAACGCTACAACAGGTTATCCAATGTACGACAACACCAAGCAGGAAGTTATCGGCAAGGCTGATGCAGACTTCATGATGGGCTTCACCAATAAATTCCGTTATAAGAGCTTCTCTCTCGGCTTCACCTTCGATTGGCGTAAGGGCGGTTTGATGTATTCTGCAACCCACTCTATTGCTGCATTCACTGGTAACACAGAAAGCAGTACATACAACAAGCGTGATGCAAGGGTAGAGCAAAATGCAGTATATGTAGGTTCTGACGGTCAGTATCACGAGAATAATATCCCTGTAAACGGTTATTATAACATGAATGGTGTTCACTATTCTAACTACAACTACGTAAAGTATCGTGAATCTCTCCTCAGCAAGAGTTATCTCAAACTCCGTGAAGTTTCGCTTTCTTACTCTTTGCCTAAGCAGCTTTTCACAAATATCTCTTGGCTCACAGGCGTTGATGTATCTCTCGTAGGTCGCAATCTCCTTATGTGGACAAAGAGTCAGGGACTTATCGATCCTGATATGACAAACTATGGTAACGACCTCGAGTCGCAGTATGGTGAGTACTATTCTTCTCCATCCACACGCTCTATAGGTTGCAACATAAAGATTGTATTCTAAAAAAGAGGAAAGGACATAATATATGAAGAAAATATTATTATCAATTGCAATAATGGCTACAGCACTGGTAACTACAAGTTGTAGTGACTGGCTGGATGTCAATGAAAATCCGAACTATTTGAGTGAAACCACTCCAAATATGCTCATGCCTGCAGTTCAGCTTCGCATGGCAGATAAGGTCGGCTATGAGCTTGCACTCTATGGTACTTTCTGGTCACAGTATGTAAACCAGTGTAAGAGCACCAACCAGTATTATACTGTTATGACCTATGACGTGACAAACTCTGACTTTGTCAGTCCTTGGAGATACTTCTATGCTAACTGTCTTCCTGGTATTAAGGAGATTATCACAAAGACAGAAGGTGATGATAATTCAGCAAACTTTAACTATGCAGCAAGGATAATGCTTGCATATAACCTCTATCTGCTCAACAGCCTCTATGGCGACGTGGCATACACAGAGGGTTACCTCACAAGCACCAACACTCCTAAGTTTGATTCGGAAAAGGATATGCACAACATCCTCGTGAAGATGCTTGAGGACATTCGCGCAGTTGACTTCGATAAGGTTGAAGCAGCAGAGGATGCAAACAGCATGGGTGCAAAGAAGGCTGACATGATCGCTTATGGTGACGTAAACCTTTGGAGACAGTTTGCTAACACTCTTTATCTCAAGCTTCTCATGAGAGATTTCGATCAGAATGCACAGACGATTAAGAATCTTCTTGAAGAGGATGATCTCCTTTCTGAGGACTTTAAGTTTGACAATTTCGAGGACAAGGCTGACAAGTCTAACCCATTCTATGAGAGCGACCGTCGTCAGTTGAATACCAGAGAGAACATCCGCTCTTGTGCCGACATCCTTGGTGTACTTGATGAGTCAGACCCACGTCTTTCTTACTACTATGAGGACATCGATAAGTTCGGTCTCGGCGAAACTTATGGTATCACAACAGATATTGATAAGTCTGGCAGACTTAGACTCGGTGCTACAGACCCTGTTTACTTTGGAACATACGATGAAGCAGAGTTCCTCAAGGCAGAGTGCTATGCTCGTCTTGACATGAGTGATGAGGCAGAAGATGCATATACTTCAGCTCTCGAACTTGCTTTTGACCGTACAGGCTGCGAATTGAGCGATGAGCTTGCAGACCTTTATGCTTTCGACAAAACATTAAGCAAGGAAGAGCAGGTAGAGTTAATCATCAACCAGAAGTGGGCTTCCAATGTTCGTTGTATGCCTATAGAGTCATGGTTTGATATCAACCGCACTGGCTATCCACAGCGTGGCAAGACAATCAGTGACTCACATGGTGTTATTGATGGTTATCCACAGCGTTTCATCAACTCTTATGTTTCAAACGACAACAACCCTAACGCACCAGCTCCAAAGGCTGTTGACGTGAAGATGTGGTGGCATAAGTAATCACTGTTTGTTATAATTAAGAATTAATTAAATCAAGAAACAATGAAGAAAATATTCAGTATATTAGCTGTCGCTATGATCTCGGCATTGTCCTTCACGTCTTGTGAGACTTATTCTGTTGAAGAGCCAGAGATGACAGCAGTTTCAGATCTTGATGGAGAGTGGATATGTTTTGCAACTAATCAGGATGATCCATCAGATAAAACTCTCCTCTGTGTACAGATTACAAATACTACAAACAACGAGGCTGACAAAATCTGGATGACTATAACAGACCTCAATGATGCAACTTTCCCTTATCTTGATGCTATCCGTTTCAAGGCTTCATGCTCAGGACTTGGTTTCTCTGCAGATGCAGCTAAGGTAGAAGTTCCAAGAACATGCCGTAATCCTTATTATGAGCAGAGTTACTATTCATATCAGTACAGGGCTGGAGCTACTACTGCCAATGCAACTGTAAATGGTAGTGTAACAAAGAACGTTGATTCCCCTTCTGGTTATAAGTATGACACTATCAGCTTCACCTACACACGTATTGAGCTTGATGGTACAGTAATCAAGTACAATGTTAAGGGTTCAAAGAACACTGGTTGGGCTGAAGATATGAAGGAATATGCTGACTTTGCAGAAGAGCAGGGTTGGTGGTAATTAATCCCTCATAGTATAATAATTAAGAGATGGTTTGTCGTTATGACATTCCATCTCTTTTTTCTTGCCAGATAACATTGACTGAAAATATCCGTGCTGTTAACAAAAAAACAGATTCACCCCCCAACAGTTTGGATGTTATTTCACTAAAGGTGTTTCACTAAAGGTGAAATATATTTGCGTATTACAGA